>NZ_CAXBVX010000008.1:0-36998 GCF_963979125.1 uncultured Candidatus Puniceispirillum sp. | reverse complement strand
TCAGGAAAAACAGCGCGAGCCACGTCAGCGGCAAAATAACAACAATGCGCTTTCCAAATCGTGCCATGAAAGCGCCCATCGCCTAATCCTCTAGCATGATCACATCAGCAGGGTCAAAATGCACAAAGCCCTTTTCTTCCCATTCCAGCGGTGTCTTTTCACGCTGGCCATGTGTTTGTTGCAGTTTGAATAGCAAGCCATCATCGCGTTTAACCCGATAATTTGAGGCAACGCCCAGATAGGCAATATCTTCAATAATGACCATGCTTTCATTCTGCTGGCCAGTTTTGGTTCGGGTGAGATGAATTTTTTCTGGCCGTATCGCAAGCGTTACCGTCGCGCCAAGTTTGGGCGCAATTCGATCTGACTTGGGATCCAGATATACCACTGTCGGACAGGCACCATCGACATGTAGAAAGGCACCGTCAATTTTTGTAACGGTGCCTGTAATAAAGGTAGCTGTACCCAGAAAGTTGGCCACAAAGCTGTTTTTTGGCCGCTCATATAAAACCCGTGGCGCGTCAACCTGTTCCAAACAGCCCTGATCCATAATACCAATCCGGGTGGCCAATGTCATGGCTTCTTCCTGATCGTGCGTCACAACAATAAAGGTCGTTCCCAGCTTTTCCTGAATATCAACAAGCTCAAACTGGGTGTCTTCGCGTAACTTCTTATCGAGTGCCGCCAAAGGTTCATCAAGCAACAGCAACTTCGGCTGACGCGCCAAAGCACGTGCCAGGGCAACACGTTGGCGCTGACCACCTGACAATTTATGAGGTTTGCGCGATGCAAGCCCATCAAGCCGGACAAGCTTGATTAAACTATCAACACGGGCATCCAGCTCGGCACCTTGCATTCCTGCACGGCGCAAACCATAAGCTATATTACTGGCAACTGTCATATGCGGAAACAGCGCATAGCTTTGAAACATCATATTTACGGGTCGGTCAGCTGGCGACACATCAGCCATGTCCTGACCATCAATTTCAATGCGCCCAGACGTTGGGGTTTCAAACCCAGCAAGCATGCGCAATAAAGTGGATTTTCCGCATCCCGATGCACCTAGCAGGCAAAATAATTCCCCTTGCTCGATATCAAGCGACAGGTCATTCACGGCATTTACGTCCGCAAAATTTTTAGTGACATTCTGAAGGCGGATAAAAGGAGCCATCGACAGATTTTGTCCTGTTCTAAACGTATGAATCTCGCTGACCACCCATATCGATTCAATATGACTGGTCAGTTCAGATTATAAATAGCCAGCAGCCTGTTATCAGCCACCTGATGCAAAGCGTGACCAGACACGATTTACCACTCGGTCAAGTTTGGCGTCGTAAACCGGAATAACAAACAGATTCTTCTGCGCCTCAGTTGAAGGATAAATACCCGGATGTTCCAGAATTTCCGGATCAATTTCCGCATTAGCTGCCGCATTACCACTAGCATACCAGACATAGTTCACATTGGCCGCCGCCACATCAGCCCGCATCATATAATCGATGAATGTATAAGCGTTATCCAGATTTTTGGCATCCGCCGGAATCGCCAATATGTCAAACCACATATTTGTCCCTTCGGATGGAATGACATAATTGATAACATGCCCATTTTCAGCTTCTTCGGCGCGTGCTGCGGCCTGAAACGCATCACCTGACCACATAATCGCCGCACATAAATCGCCATTAGCCATGTCATTGATTGACTGGCTGGAATGAATATAGCGCAAATGTGGCTGTATCGCATTCAAGACGTCACCTGCCGCTTCAAAATCAGCTTTGTTTTTGCTTGTGCCGTCCTTGCCAAGATAGGCGATGACATTTGGCAAAACATCGGTTGGCGCATCCAGAACGGCGATTCCACAATCTTCAAGCTTGGACGCATATTTCGGATCAAGAATCAGACTCCAGCTATCGGTTGGCGCATCTTCACCAAGCCGGTCAGCAATCATCTTTTCATTATAGGCAATACCTGTTGTGCCCCACATATAGACTAGGCCTGCTGTTTCCGAACCCATCGCTTGATTTGCTAGGCCTTGAATTTGCGGATCCTGATTATCCGCATTTTTCAGACGCGATAGATCCATATCCTGATACACGCCTGCTTCACGGCCACGCACCAGAAAATCAGCTGTTGGCACAACCAGATCATAGCCAGACGAACCTGCCATCATCTTGGCATCCAGAACCTCATTCGAGTCATACATGTCATAGGTAACGTCGATACCGGTTTCGGCCTCAAAATTGGCAATCGTTTCTTCGCCAATATAATCCGACCAATTATAAATATTAAGTGATCCACTTGCAAAAGCCGGCGTTGATACCGCCATGGCTATTACACAGATAAAAGACAGTTTTTTCATCATCAGCTCCCTTATTATGATTAAAGACCGATATGCGCATTAAATTAAATGGTTGCAAAATTAATGGCAGTCTTAGATGTAATCCTAACCACTTTAGCTGTAACAATTCAACCAACTTGATCGTCATCAGTTCCGAAATCCTAAACCTGATCAAGATAGCTAAAATATTCAAATGGTGAAATTTGTTGCTGAAATTCTCTATATTCCTGTTTCTTGCAATCAACAAACATCTGCTGGCAGGTAGCTGGCAAAAGGCTGTGTATGATAGGGCTAGTTTCAAACCTTTCGATTGCTGCCTGCCAATTATCAGGTAAACGCGGCAAATCATGCGCATAGGCATTGTCGGTAATTGGCGATCCGGGGTCTGTTTTTTCCTGCATACCTTGCATAGCAGTCGCCAAAATGATAGCCAGCATAAGATAGGGGTTGCTATCCGCACCTGCAACACGGTGTTCAATCCGCCGCGCCGTGCCAGGCCCATGCGGCACACGCACAGCCACAGTACGATTTTCGTAACCCCAACAGATCACTACTGGCGCATGCATTTCCAGCGCCAACCGGCGATAGGAATTGAGATGGGGCGCAAAAACCAACATTGAATCAGCCATATGCGCCAGCAATCCCCCAATGGCAAAGCGCATCATATCACTTCCCGACGCGCCCCCATCGTCGAACAGATTACGACCTTCATCATCCAGCAAGCTGATATGCACATGCAAACCACTTCCCGGACGTTCGGCATAAGGTTTGGCCATAAAGCTGGCTGCCATGCCATGTTGGCGCGCTACATATTTGGCAATATGTTTGAACAGCATTGCATCATCAGCCACTTTCAGCAGATCACTTTGATGCGCCAGCGTCACTTCAAACTGGCCACAACCGCTTTCACTGGTAGCTGTGTCAACCGCAACATCCTGGGCCGCGCATGCCGCATAAAGGTCAGTCAGAAAAGCGTCGTAATCATCAAGCTCATCAACCGCCAGCACCGCATCACGAATCGGTTTGGCACCATTCATTGGCGATGATGGCGTAACCGGAATATCAGATGGTGCTTTACGCGCCGACGCAAGATAGAATTCCAGTTCGACACCTGCAACTGGCGTTATCCCTTTGCGTCGATAGCTATCAAGGATAGACACCAGCACATTGCGGGCATCACCCATAAAGGGCGTACCATCCTCACTATAAAGCCCAAGCGGCAGGGTCGCTGCTTGCTTGCCCGTCTTGATATCGGTAGTTGGTAAAGGGCCACGCTTTGTCCACACACAGGTGCCATCCGCATCACCTGTGGCAAACACCCATTTGCTATTTTCAATATCACGACCCCATATATCGACATTCGCGGTCGAAAGTGGCATCCGCATACCGCCAGACACAATTTTTTTCAGTTGTGAAACAGGCAGGCGTTTCCCTCGCATAACCCCATTCAGATCATAGATAACCGCGCGTAAACTCTCTATGTCTGGATGCGTCTTTTGCCAGGCGGCATAATCAAATTCATCCATTATCCATCCACTTCACATGAAGCCAATCGTATTATGGTTACGTTTTTACGTCATGTTAGCCAGCTGGGGCAAGAAAGCGTTCGGGAAAATCGCTAATCACCGATGTCAGCCCTGCCTCAATCAAGGGCTGGACAACAACTGGATCATTGGCGGTATAAATCCGGCAATCAAGCCCCGCCGCCTTTACCGCCCGAACATCATCTGGGGTAATCCGGCGGTAATTCAGATGAATGGCCTGAAGACCAAGCTTATCATTATAGTCGGCCCAGTCAGATGGCAAAGCTTCATCAAGTAAAACCAATGGTGCGTCGGCCATGATAGTGCGCATGGATTCCAAAAACGGGCGTGAAAAGCTGCTGATAAGATAATCATCAAGTCTGGTCCGGCTCATCACCTTGGCCAGTGTCGTGGCAAGCGCATGGGCAAAGGCAAGATGTTCATCATGATGAATTTTGACATCCAATATCGGCATTTTTGCATGGCGCCCCAACAGGACAAGCACATCCTGCAACAGCGGTATCTTTTGTCCGGCAAATTCATCCCCAAACCATGCGCCTGCATCGCATCCGTCAAGATCACCCAGCACAAGATCCTGAAGGCGCTCGGAGCCGCGCACAGTCCGGCCAAATTGGGCATCATGATGTATCACGGGGCTACCGTCACCAAGCATGGAAATATCAAATTCAACACTGCCAACCGCCATGCCACAGGCTTTTTCCAGTGCAATCATTGTATTTTCCGGAGCTGTTCCAGATGCCCCACGATGCGCACAAACCTGTTCAGGGCGCAGATATGGAACGGGGTTATCGTAAACGGACATCTAGCCAGTCCTGTAATTGATAGAGCTTGCCCATGATCGGCAGGAACCATGGTTGCCCATTATAAAATGGAAAGAATGATAATTTTCGATCTTCAAAAACGCTTTTGCTATTAGCAGTACCAGCAAGCCGCATACCAAGCCTGTGCCCAAGCCAGCTCATCATGACAACCCCACTACCATGACACCCAACAGCATGATAGACGCCCTTCTGGCTTTCGCCGATATGCGGCACCCCATCCATCGTATAGGCAACATATCCCCACCAGCCATGACTGAGACGGATATTGGCCAGGTCGGGAAATACGCTTGTCAGCCCCTTATGCAACATGCGCGCACCTGCATAGGGATCATGCGCCAGATAATGCGCACGACCACCAAACAGTATCCGCGTCCGGTCAGGTGATGGCCGAAAATAATATAAAAGCCGTTTAGTATCAGCAATCATGCGCAAATTGGGAAAGCGCGCTTTTATCTCATCCGTGCCAAGTGGTTCCGTTGCAATCTGATAGGATGGCACAGGCACAATACGTCTTTTCAACCATGGTTCCAGTCCACCTGTATAGCCGTTAGTCGTGATCAGCACATTTTCGGCCTGCACCTCACCAGCACTTGTTTCTATAAATAGCTGGCCATCACGTCGGTTGATTTTGCCTGCCCGCACATGCCCCACAATTGTGACACCTGCTTTCTGCGCAACCTTTAACACACCATCATAAAGTTTTCCGGGATGTACCGCACCTGACCGTTGCAGAACCATCCCACCATGATAATAATCCGAAGCTATTTCCTGATGTGTATCTTCGGGCGCTACAATAAAGGCATCTGCCGCCGTTAAATCATTAAGCCGGTCCAGCCGTCCTACCAGTTTTTTCAGCGCTGATTTGGAATGTGCGCCAATAAAGCGTCCACATTGCTGATATACAGCATCAATCTTTTCCGCTTTTATAAATTCGGCAAGCCAACTGTAGGATTGCGATGCTTCATCAAGCATCGCGCTTTCAAGGTCTTGATCAAGCTTCACATGTTTACCAACATTCACGCCTGACGAAATCATCCCGCCATTGCGCGTTGATGCGCCATAACCGATATGTTCAGCATCAACGACCAGTACATCCGATCCGGCACGCGCCAACACAATGGCGGCATGCAGACCAGCATAGCCTGCGCCAACAATCAGAATATCCGTCTTTGAAGGTACATGCGGTGCGTCAGTGCTTTCTTGAGCACCAAAATCAATCTCATCCCACCAATAGGGCTGCGGTTTGAATTTGTCGCTCAATATATCCATTAGCCTGTCCAGCCCAGCTCAACCTGTTTTTGAAATGCCCGTGCCGCATTGCGCATAAGCATCGCCACTGTAACTGGCCCGACACCACCTGGCACAGGCGTAATCCAGCTTGCAATATTGGCGACGGCGTCGGTATCAGCATCACCTACGATCTTTGAATTACCATCTTCGTCAACAATCTGATTAATGCCAATATCAATAACCGCGGCACCTGGCTTGACCATATCAGCTTTCAAAAAATTCGGAATGCCAACAGCCACCAGCACAGCATCAGCACGGCGCGTATGCGCAGCGACTGATCGCGTCATATGGTGGCATACAGTTACTGTCGCCCCTTCGGCCATCAGCATAAAGGCAGCTGGCTTGCCAACAATTTCTGAATGACCAACCATCACCACTTCCAAACCTTTCAGGTCAAGACCGGTTGCCCTTATCATCTCAACCGAGGCTGCTGCTGTACAGGGTGCCAGCGCCGTTTCGTTATAGACGATGTTACCAATCGACGCTGGGTTCATGCCCTCAACATCTTTTAGTGGATGAATCGCCGATTGCAGAGAACGCACATTGATATGCTTTGGAACTGGTCGCTGCAAAATAACACCCAGCACATCTGGATCATCATTCATTTCGACCAGTCGTTTTTTGCATTCTTCCTGTGTCAAATCGGCTGGCCAATGTTGCTCGGCAAAAGGCAAGCCCACCGATGCGGCGGCACGCGACTGACCACGGATATAGACAGCAATCTCTTCCACATCACCAATACCTACTGATACAAGTCGTCCGGTTGGCCGTTTTTTTGAGAGTTTTTCAATATCGGTGGCGGCATCATCTAGAATAGTCTGGCGAACATGCTTTCCGTACAATAGTCGGGCATCATCTGACATGGATCTTGAAACCTTTTACTTTAAATATGACAGGTCATTAAAAACGATCTGAACGTTGGCACAAATCTGTCACTTAACGCATTTAAATTCAAATAAATTACATGAATAAGCTAAGAAAAAATTCAGCCGCATGCCACCTTGCTTCAAAGTGCATGATTTTCAAAAATATGGCGCTCATAGCATGAGCCTATCGCCGCTTTACACTATAGACCATTCTCGTTATAAACGCGGCGGTTTGCATGTCATCCGGGGGAGGCCATAGGCAAACTATCTATTTATCTTTCTAAGCAAGAGGATCTATTCATGCTTACCACTGCAATTTTGCCAATCAGCCTGGGTGTTCTGGGCTTGATAGCGGCGCTACTGATCTATCTCAGAATCCTGCAGACTCCAGCTGGAGAAGGCAGAGTTAAAGAAATCGCCGATGAAATCCATCTAGGTGCCATGGTTTTTATGGCCAGCGAATATAAGCGGCTCGCCATTTTCTGTGTGATCTGTATCGTTGCGCTTTATTTCGGATTAGGCTGGCAAACAGCCGCCTCATTCACTCTTGGTGCTCTTTGTTCAGGTGTCGCAGGATACATAGGCATGTATTCAGCAACCAAAGCTAACGTACGTACGGCTGTTGCTGCCAATACAAAAGGCGCCGCAGAAGCACTGAACGTTGCTTTCTTTGGTGGCTCGATCATGGGTCTGACCGTTGCCTCTATGGGTCTGTTTGGTGTCGGCATCTTGTATTATTACTTCGCCGGTGACATTAAAACGATCCATGCCATCGAAGGCTTTGCTATGGGTGGCTCATCAGTTGCCCTGTTTAGCCGTGTTGGTGGTGGTATCTTTACCAAAAGTGCTGATGTCGGCGCTGACCTTGTTGGCAAGGTTGAAGCAGGCATCCCTGAGGACGATCCTCGCAACCCTGCAGTTATCGCCGATAACGTGGGTGACAATGTTGGTGACGTTGCCGGTATGGGGTCTGATATCTTTGAATCATATTGTGGTTCGATGATTGCTTCGATTGCGCTGGCCGCTTCAATGTCATTGGCCACCGTTGACAGTCTCGGTGGTGACCGTGCCGTTCTTCAATTCATGCCGCTGGCACTAGCCTCAGCTGGTCTGCTTTGTTCGCTTGCTGGTATTCTGGCAGTGAAAATGTTCTCAGGCAAAAGCCCTGACGTTGCCTTGCGCTTTGGCACCATTGGTTCGTCGGTTGTCTTTATCGCCGTAGCCTATTACGTGGTAACGGCAATGGGGGCAAGCGTTGGCGTTTGGTCAGCTGTTCTGGTTGGCGCGATTGGTGGTATCATCGTTGGTTTGGTGACCGAATATTACACAGGCGGTGCGCCTGTTCGTAAGATCGCCAAAGACGGTGAGACAGGTCCAGCAACAATCATGATCTCTGGCCTGGCTCTTGGCATGCAGTCAGTTGCCATTCCGGTTTTGACAATTGCCGCAATCATCTTTTTTGCGAACATGTCTGCAGGTCTTTACGGTGTTGGTCTAGCGGCCGTTGGCATGTTGTCAACAGTTGGCATTACCATGGCAATTGATGCCTATGGGCCTGTTGCTGACAATGCGGGCGGTATTGCAGAAATGGCTGAACTGGGTCCTGAGACACGTAAAATCACTGACTCATTGGATGAAGTTGGTAATACAACCGCCGCGATCGGTAAAGGTTTTGCCATCAGTGCCGCGGCGCTTGCCGCCCTTGCGCTGATCAGTGCCTATATCGAGAAAATCTCGGCAAGCATGGACGGGTTTGTCCTAGCAATTAACGATCCGCTGGTTCTATGCGGTATGTTCATTGGTGGTATCTTCCCATTCCTGGTTAGCGCTATGACCATGACAGCTGTTGGTGACGCCGCGTTTGACATGATTCAGGAAGTGCGTCGCCAATTCCGCGAAATTCCTGGTCTGCTGGAAGGCAAAGCCAAGCCCGATACAGCGCGTTGTGTTGATATTGCAACCCGCGCTGCTTTGCGGAAAATGATTCTACCTGGCGCGCTTGCTGTACTGGCACCTGTGGTCATCGGCTTCGGCCTTGGACCAAAGGCGCTTGGCGGCATGCTTGGCGGGGCTTTGATCTGCTGTGTGATGATGGCTTTGATGATGGCCAACGCTGGTGGTGCTTGGGACAATGCCAAGAAATATGTCGAAAAAGGCAATCTTGGTGGCAAAGGGTCTGATGTCCATAAGGCCACTGTTGTGGGCGACACCGTTGGTGATCCGCTGAAAGACACATCTGGTCCAGCCATGAACATTCTGATCAATGTGATGGCAATTGTCAGCTTGGTGATTGCACCGCTTCTGGTCTGATCACCTTATTCAATCAAAATAAAACCGGCATATATCATCTGATATGTGCCGGTTTTTTATATAAAGATGTTTAAAAGAAAAATGCCTAATCCTTGCCTGCGATAACCGCCAGTGCAATCGAAGCAAGCCGCGCCGCCGGAGGGTCTGAACGGCTCGTCAACACAATTGGTACAGCACCGCCTAGCACCAATCCAGCCGCCAATCCGCCAGCACACCAAACCAATGATTTGAACAATACATTCCCAGCCACAATGTCGGGCACAACAAGCGCATCTGCCATGCCTGCCACAGCCAACACAGCCGCGTCCGCATCCAGCTTTTTCATCGCCACCGCATCTGGCGAGATCGACAGATCAAACGATAATGGCCCGGCATAATCTGCCTGGTCGTCTTGCGCCTGTGCCGCCTTGGCAATAGCCAGCGCATCACCACTTGACGGCACCGCGTCCAGCACCGATTCGGTTGCTGACAGAACCGCCACCTTGGGGCGTTTCTGGCCTAATTTACGCACCAGATCGGCCATCAGCAAAGCTGCTTCGGTACGGGTGTCAATATCTGGCGCAACATTCACCGCCGCATCGCTGATCAGCAAGGCGCGCCCTCCAGATGGTGGCAACATCGCAAACACATGCACAAGCCGTTTGCCAATACGGATACCGGCATCACGCTTGACGATACCGCCCATAAAGACATCCGTATGTAATTGACCTTTGATCAGGCCTGTTGCGCTGCCATTTTGAATCAATTTGATAGCGGCATCGATAGCACCCTTTTCGCCTGTACTTTCAACTATCTCAATACCATCAAGATCCCAACCAAGTGCGTGCGCATCATGAGCGATTATATCTGGCTCACCTACCAGAATGGGGCGTATCAACTTGGCCGCATGCGCCTGCCAAGCGGTTTGAAGAACTGCATCACCTATCGCCCGCACAAACACAAAGCTGGGCGGCGTGCCCGTTGTAGCGCGCGCCAGCAGATCAGGTGGGCAGTCACCTTTCGCATCTGACAAAAACGCACTAGGCGCAATATTTTGGGGCGGGCTGGTTTGGGAGAAACTCATTTCAGTCTCACTTATCCCCGCGTCACGTACGCGGTATCTCTGGTGGTCATATAGGCCTGACTAATATCAGGAAAACAGATCATCATAAAAGCATTTTCCCACACAAACGCCAAACGCTAGCCCCTAGTCACGCTGTTATGGCTTTTGACTTTGCATCCGCCGCATGACACTAGCTAGCTTCTGAATACCTTCGGGGATACGTTCGGCCGCTATCGCTGAATAGGCCAGTCGGAAATAATTAAGCGGTGGCTGTGCCCCGCCAAAAAACACATCACCAGCTTCAATCAACACACCTTCTTGGGCTGCACGCCGGGCCAATTCACGTGCATCAAGCCAGTCTGGTCCTTTGACCCAAAAGCTGGTACCGCCAAAATGTGACCCTGTACGGGCAAACAACCCTTCTTGGTCAAGCGCATGTTGCAAGGCTGTATGGCGCCCTGATAAATGCCGACGCAGGCGGCGCATCTGCGCATCATAATGACCAAGCGCCATAAAATAAGCCAATGTGCGCTGTGCATGTCCTGGCGGATGCCGCAAGATCAGATGCCGCAACGCACGTGCTTGGCTGATCAGCCCTTCTGGCGCCACCAAATAGCCTAGCCGCAAACCCGGAAATACCGATTTTGACAGGCTACCGACATAGATCACACGTCCATCTTCATCCTGTGATTTCAATGCTGGTGTTGGCGCACCCAAAAAATTCATCTCGAATTCATAATCATCTTCAACAATCAACAGATCATGTCGCCGTGCCATATCCAGCAGTTGCCGCCGCCGGTCTGCGGGCATGGTAAAGGTTGTCGGGCATTGATGACTGGGGGTGATAAAAACCGAATCACTGCGCCGCAATACATCTTCATCAAGCACCAAACCTCCATCATCAACGGGTAACCGATGGATGTTCTGTGTCCGCTGAAGCAAAATATCGCGCAAATCGGGATAGGCTGGGTTTTCAATAACAACATGCTTGCTGGCATCAACAATCAATTGTGCCACAAGATACAGCGCGTTCTGGGCGCCCAGTGTCACCAGAATTTGCTCAGGGCGCGCCCTGATCCCACGGCGTGGCAGACTGCGCGAACAGATATAATTGACCAACATCGGATCATCATGCTGGCCAAAATCACCAACCATTGTGCCGAAATTACGCATGCCAAACGCTTGGCGTGCACAGTCACGCCATTCCGACAGCGAGAATAGTTCATTATCAACCTGACCATAGACAAAGGGATATTTATATTCACGCCAATTGACCGGTTTTTGAACCGGACGCACATAGCTGCATGACTGCACCAGTTTGGCATCCCAATCAACCTGTGCCTGACTATCAGCTGGCTTGGTGCGCATTGCGTCATCCATCTCATCAATTGGATATAATGCATCCATATCATTGCCAGGTGTATCAACTAGCTGTGAGATAGGCGCATCATCACTGACCACATAGCCAGATCGTTCACGCGTTTCGACATAGCCTGTATCGATCAAAGCTTGATAAGCTAGAATCACCGTATTGCGCGAGACCTTCAATTGGGCAGATAGCGCCCGGCTTGATGGCAATTTGTCGCCTGGCAAGATTGATCGCCCCAGAATCGCCTCAACAACACTTTGCCGGATTTGCGCTTGCAGGCTGACACCTGATTCCGCATCCAAAGTAATGATAATATGATCGTTCATTCTGCCTGCTTTACTGTTTGGGCTGCCATTCACATTCATGAAATATCCTTGTTTCTTTTGAACCATTGAAACTGGTACCAGTCAATGGCCTATCTGGTTCTATTGAAACAGAATGGTTGCCCCGTAACGTGATATACATAGAATAAGGCATGGCGAAACAAGGATAGCGTTCCGCCCATCGATTTTGTAAAATATAGTTATTATAAACGCGGCAAGCATATAAAGGCATTCGTCCTTGCAAGGCCTGCCTATTGGGATATTGGAGAACTGTTATGGCATATGACGTTAATTCGCTTGAAAGCCACTGGATGCCGTTTTCGGCCAACCGTGATTTCAAGAAAAACCCCCGGATGGTCGTCAAATCTGATGGGATGTATATGTGGGACTATAAAGGTGGCCAGATTATTGATGGTTCATCTGCCTTGTTCTGTACGCCTGCTGGCCATGGACGCCGTGAAATTGCCGAAGCCGTTTACAAGCAGATGCTTGAAAATGACTACACGCCGCATTTTCAACTTGGCCATCCCGGATCTTTCGATCTTGCTGAACGTGTATGCCGTCTTCTGCCAGATGATTTCAATCATGTTTTCTTTACCAATTCGGGTTCCGAATCAATCGAAACCGCGATCAAGGTTGTTCTGGCCTATCAGCGCGCACGCGGCGAAGCCCAGCGCAACCGTCTGATCAGCCGTGAACGCGCCTATCATGGTGTGAATATGGGCGGCGTTTCGCTTGCTGGTATGGTGCGCAACCGTGAGACCTTTGGCCTGACATTGCCGAATATTTCACTGATCCGCCATACATGGCAGGAAGATCAACGCTTCAGCAAAGGCCAGCCAAAAACGGGTGCCGAGCTGGCTATGGACCTTGAGCGCATTGCCGAAAATCTGGGTGGCAGCACTTTAGCTGCTGTCTTTATCGAACCAGTCGCCGGATCGACAGGCACCTTGGTGCCGCCCGTTGGCTATCTCGAAAAGGTACGTGAAATCTGCGACAAGCATGGTTTGATTCTGGTATTTGACGAGGTCATCACTGGCTTTGGCCGTATGGGCACCCCGTTTGCGACCCAGAAATTCAACGTCAAGCCTGACATCATCACCATGGCAAAGGCTTTAACAAATGGTGCCATTCCAATGGGCGGCGTCGCCGTTACAGACGAAATCTACGACACCATCACCAACTCAGCACCAGACAATGCTATCGAATTTTTCCATGGTTACACCTATTCGGCGCATCCGGCAGCCTGTGCCGCCGGTATTGCCACTCAGAAAATCTATCAGGATGAAGGCCTGTTTGATAATGCCGCAGCGCTAGAGGACTATTTCCTCGATGCTATGTGGACATTACAGGATCATCCCCTTGTTGCCGATATTCGCGGCATTGGCATGATGGCTGGCATTGAGGTTCATTCAGATGGTGCCCCTGGTCGTCGTGGTGGCAATATGCAAAAGGCAATGTTCTGGAATGGTCTGCATGTAAAATGGACAGGCGACAATGCGATTGTTGCCCCTGCCTTTGTTGCCGAGAAGCATCATATTGACGAGATAGTCGATAAGTTCCGCAAGACACTTGATCAGGCGCTCGAAGAAAAGAAATAGGCCAAAGGCGCAGTCACTTTCTAATTACGCCTTTTAGCCTTAGACATTCAAGCCGACCACGCTTTATAGTGTGGTCGGTTTTTTATGGGGATGACGATGATAGCGGTCAGCGGCGGTGGCATTGCCGGATATAGTGTTGCAATAGCGATTGCCAAAAGCGGTCATGCGGTCAGCTTGCTCACTGGTGGCAAACGCCACCAGCCTTTACAAGGCGGCATCCAGATTGCCCCGAATGGCTGGCAGGCTCTATGTACTTTGGGGCTTGATAACGCCCTTGCGAATCTACCTATGCGACTTAATGTAATATGTGTACGCGCGCTTGAAAGTGCTGCCACAATCACACGGCTTAAACTTGATCAGCATTACGTGTCATTGGGACGCCATGATTTACACACAAGCTTGCATGATATTGCGGTCAGTCTGCCCGAAATCACCTTCATTGATGATAAGCTTGCCAGCCTGACCGACACGAACGGCATAGTTACATTATTGATGGCATCTGGTGATCTGCTTACATGTGATGGTCTTGTTGCGGCCGATGGCGCCAGCGGCTTTGGTCGTAGCTATGTCACTGGATCACATTCTGCAAAAGCAACAACAAAACTGGCTATGCGCGCCGAAATTGACGCGCATATTCTGCCTGACATGTTTGCACGCCCCGAAAGCAATCTATGGCTTGGACAGGGGACACATATAGTGCATTACCCGATCAATGGCGGTGCCAAAGTCAATGTTGTTGTGACCATATCAAGCAACCATGCGCACCATAAATCTAACTGGCAGGACAAGATATTGGCACCGCATCCCGTTCTTGCCTATCTGGCCGACCCTGAAATCACATGGGCGGCAACACCTTTGCCTGGTGCTGACAGCCCTTTATGTTGGCGGCGCGGCAATGTCGTGCTGGCGGGTGATGCCGCACATATCATGCCGCCCCATCTGGCTCAGGGTGCCGGACAGACATTACAGGATGCTGCCTGCCTGTATAAATGCCTTTGCGAAACCGCTGACATAAAATCAGCCTTTGCCAGCTATGCACGGCAGCGTACAACCGCTGTCACACCTATTGCTCGTAAAGCTGAACTTAGCGGCGCTATCATGCGTCTATCCGGACCTGCCGCACGGTTGCGGAATATTGTTCTGGACGTTGGCGGCAACAGTTTGATGCAAAGCTGGCTTGCCGATGTATGGGCAGCCGATCCTGTTTTAAAAACCGCACCACACGCATCAGGTAAATCAACTAACACCAAACAGCATCTAATGCGTCAGCGTCACACCAACTGAACGCATGACATCAAGCGACTTATCAAGCGAACCATTAAGATCAATCGCACGACAGGCTTTGAGGTCAATCGTCACGTTAAACCCAAGCTTTGCCGCATCAGCTGCCGACCAGGCAACGCAAAAATCAGTCGCCAAACCGACCAATGTCACTGATCCAATGTCATGCGCGCGCAACAAGTCACCAAGTCCGGTTGTCGTGGTTTGGTCATTCTCAAAAAACGCCGAATAGGAATCGACCATCGGATTCATACCTTTGCGGATAATGGCCGCCGCATAATCAGTGTTAAGGTCAGGATGAAAATCAGCTCCAACGCTTCCTGCTATACAATGATCCGGCCATAAGGTCTGTGATCCATAGGCCATGTCGATCATGCTATAGGCCACCGCACCTTCATGTTGCGAGGCAAAGCTTGAATGGTCTTCGGGGTGCCAGTCCTGCGTTATGAAAACCTTGTCAAATGACGGCATCATCGCATTTATATGTGGCATGATACTGTCACCATTAGCCACAGCTAACGCACCACCAGGGCAAAAATCGACTTGCGGATCAACGACAATAAGGGCGTGCAATGCTGGCATGACTTGTTTCCTGTTTTAATATAATGGATTTGACTGTCTTGATCGCCCGCACGCTGGCAGACATACCTTAAAACTATACCATCCTAGAATATCTTCTGCTCAGCCTCAGCGCAACATCTTGGATTTCAGCATAGCAAATGCTAAGTTCCTAAAAACAGGGCATGATATTTTGTGACGGTAGGACTGGCATGTCGATTATGAAGCAGACTATGGACGAGATGCTGTTGCGTGCCGACGCTGATGGGCGCGGTTATGTTGTTGCGGCCATGTATAAATTTGTAACGCTGAAAGACATTGCGGCTCTACAGCAGACAATCATAAATTTATGCACAGCGCATCAAGCGCTTGGCACGATCCTCCTTGCCGATGAAGGTATCAACGGCACACTCGCCGCCCCCATTAACGGTATGCACGGCATCTTGGGTTGGCTTGAAGCTGACGCTCGATTTGATGGTATGTCATTAAAATTTTCTCACAGCCCAACACAGCCTTTTTTACGGATGAAAGTCCGCCTGAAACGCGAAATAGTAACGATGGGTCATCCAGAAGTAAGTCCAGCCGAACGCACTGGCACTTATGTTGAACCAAAAGATTGGAACGCCCTTATCAGCGATCCTGACGTGCTTGTTGTCGATACGCGCAATGTCTATGAAACAGCGATAGGCATGTTTGACAATGCGGTGGATCCGATGACCACAAACTTTCGCGACTTTCCCGAATGGGCAGCAACTTTGGCCAAACAACAAAATGCTGCAAAACCAAAAAAGATTGCCATGTATTGTACCGGGGGCATCCGTTGCGAAAAGGCCAGCGCGCTTATGCAGGATTACGGCTTTGATGAGGTCTATCATCTAAAAGGTGGGATATTGAAATATCTTGAAGACATCCCCGAAAGCGACAGCAAATGGCAAGGTGAATGTTTTGTATTTGATGGCCGCGTGGCGGTAGATCATAACCTCAATCCGGGCAGTTACGGCATGTGCCACGGATGCCGCATGCCGCTATCGCAAGATGATCTGCAACGCCCCGAATATGTAGAAGGCATCAGTTGTCATCATTGCCAGCATACCCAGGACCCTGAGCGCACTGCCCGCTTTGCTGAACGCCAGAAACAGATACAGTTGGCCAAAAAACGTGGTGAAGCACATTTAGGGGCATCACCTCGCAGTTCGGAATAATCACCGTTACCCTGAAAGCGTGTCGCGTCCATGTGGCACCGTATAATCAAGTACAGGGCCAACAGGCACAATGCCGGTAGGGTTAACGGTTGGGTGGCTGGCGTAATAATGCTCTTTTATATGCGGCATCACCACCGTTTCGGCAATTCCTGGCATCTGGTACAATTCGCAGGTAAATCCATGCAATGCTGGATAATCGGCAATCCGCCGGATATTGCATTTGAAATGCCCAACATAGACAGCATCAAAACGGATCAGCGTTACAAAAAGCCGCCAATCCGCTTCGGTTAATCGTGACCCCATTAAATAGCGGTTTTTGTCTAGGCGGGCTTCCATCCGGTCAAGTGCCGCGAATAATTTGGTTACAGATTCCTCATACGCCTGGGCTGTTGTCGCAAACCCTGACATATATACGCCGTTATTGATATTGTCATAAACATCGGCATTCACCGCTTCGATGTCTGCACGCATATCTTCGGGAAAATAATCACGATCGTTTCCGGTCAATCCATTAAAGGCTGTGTTGAACATCCGGATAATCTCAGATGATTCATTCGACACGATACAGCCTTGCTGTTTATCCCATAGAACAGGCACGGTAACGCGGCCTGTCGCCTTGGGTGCGCTGGCAGTATAGACCTGATGCAGAAACGACTTGCCAAGCACATCATCGCCTGACGCCCCATATTCATCAGTTTCAAATGTCCAGCCATTCTCAAGCATCAGCGGATGCACGACCGAAACCGTAATATGTTCATCAAGGTCTTTCAGATGCCGGAAAATCAATGTCCGATGCGCCCACGGACAAGCGTAGGATACATAAAGATGATAACGTCCTGAATCAGGCGTAAAGCCGCCGACACCTGTTGGACCGGGCGCACCGTCAGCTGTTACCCAGTTCCGAAAACGCGCCGAATCACGAACAAATTTTCCATCAGACTTAGATGTGTCATACCATGCAGATGACCAATGCCCATCAACTAGCAATCCCATATGTTGGATACCTCTTATAAAGCACGGTTTACCTGCCGTGCCGCATCTCTTATGCGCGCAATATTATCGCGATAAGATGCTTGGTTATCCCCCCTGAAAATAGCCGATCCCGCTACAACTGCGTGTGCGCCAGCTGGCACTACAGCACCGACTGTATCGGCAGTAATACCACCATCAACCTCTATGACAATATCACGCGCATCAATTATGTCATTTATTCTGGCTATCTTTTGCACCATAGCTGGTATGAAAGCCTGCCCGCCAAAGCCCGGATTTACCGTCATCACCAGAACCAAATCAAGCCGGTCAATGACATGTTCAATCACATTAGCGGGCGTATGCGGGTTCAAGGCGACACCGGCTTTACAGCCAAGCTCGCGAATATGCGATAATGTCCGGTCAAGATGCGCACAGGCTTCGGCATGAACTGTAATATAATTTGCGCCAGCAGCCGCATAATCAGCCAGCAGAACATCTGGGTTAGAGACCATAAGATGCGCATCGAAAATCTTGTCAGTTATATTGCGTAGTGCCTTGATGATGGGCGGGCCAAAGGTCAAATTCGGCACAAAATGCCCATCCATGACATCAAGATGTATCCAGTCAGCGCCTGCCTGATCAACCGCTTTGATCTCGTCGCCAAGACGGCTGAAATCAGACGCCAGAATTGATGGTGCAATGATAATATCTTTCGACATATGTAAACGTCCCAGACTGGCAAATTACAAAAGGCAAATGATCTTGATGCGGAAACTTAAAAGCGGAAAGGAAAAAACACAAGCGTACATAACCGTTTAATTTCATCAGCGATTATGCATACATCGTCATTAATGCGGGTATCTGGCCAATTATTTATCGGTTTTGACGCCATTTACGTATGACCGAAGGTTCTATAATCACCACACCAACGCCAATAATAACAACAATGCCACCAGCAAACACAATTGGTTCGGGGCGTTCGCCAAGAAAACTCATAGCGCCCAGAATTGTTGATACTGGCAACAGCATCTGCAACGGCATCACAACAGGCATCGGATAGCGCCCCAGCACATAATACCATGCCGAATAGCCAACCACGGTCATGACAACACCCAGATAGATCACTGTGCCCCAAGCCGATAGGGGGGCAGCCTCAAGAAAAGGCACTGGATTACCTTCGACAAAAAATGATGCCAGAAACATTTGTGGGCTAGCCATCACCCCAACCCAGGCGGTCAGTTGAAAGCCCGACAGACCAACGGTAAACTTACGAATCAACACCTGTCCGAATGCCCATGTAAAACAGCCTGACAGAACCAGAACGATACCCGTCATCTTGTCAGTCAGCGCCGGACCACCAATCAGGATCATGATCCCAGCAAGGGCAATTATAATTCCCAGAATTTGCCGTAAATCAGGCTTCTCACCCAACAGCATAGCGCCGATAATAACCCCAAAAATCACCTCACTTTGCACCAGCAAAATCGCGGGCGTGGCATCCATGCGCGCCAGCCCTGAAAAGGTGAGGCCATATTGTATTGTCGCTGAAACAAGGGCAATGAAACATAATTTGACCAGATAACCTCGTGGTATCGGCACAAACCAGACCAGTATCAGGGCGGCAATTCCAAAGCGCATACCCATCAGCAATAAAGGTGGAAAATGCTCTAACCCGCTTTTGGCTAGGGCAAAACCAAACCCCCATGTCAGCGGCACCAGAAGCGCGATCAGAAGATCACGGATACTCAAGACATGTGGCCAGTTGAAGACATAGGATGCGCTGAAGATGCTTCCTGTGCATAGCTCAGCAGGTTTTCCAAAAAGGCGAGCCCCTGTTTGATCGCATCCACCTCGATAAATTCGTCAGGCTGATGCATTTCATCCATGCCGCCGGGGCCAAATACGATTGTTTCCATGCCTGCCTGCTGATAATGCCCGCCATCGGTACCAAAAGACACAACCGACGGGGCTTCATTTGTCCACAGGCGGGCAATCAGCGATGCTACCGATGATGTGGCACGGGCATCCATCCCCGGACACCATGATATTTCGGTAATTGAAATGTTCGCATCCATACGTATTGTCTGCATCTCCGGCACCAGCACATCGGCGATATAGGCCTTTATGTCTGCCAGAATGGCATAGGCATCATCACCTGGTAATGGCCTGATTTCCCATAAAAACCGACAGTAATCAGGGATAATATTGCGGGCTTCACCGCCTTCGATATGTCCAACTGACAATGTTGTATAGGGCGGATTAAACAGTGAGTCCGTTGCCGGTGCAGTGGCCAATTTGTCTGCCACCTGTTCAATATAGGTAATCAGCCGCGCCGCATAATAAATCGCATTGACCTTGCCACGCGGATCCGAGGCATGACCTGCCGATCCACGTATTTCGGCAACCAGCTCCAGCCCACCTTTATGCCCTATGAAAGGACGCATCCCTGTCGGCTCGCCAATAATCGCCATTGCTGGCTTTATACCTTCGCGGCGCAGAAAATCTGGCATTTGCGCCGCGCCAAAACTGCCTACCTCCTCATCAAAGGTAAATGCATAATGAAGAGGCATAGTCAGCTTATCTTCAGCCGCTTTGAATGCGGGCGCCATCGCTAGAGCGGTTGCCAGAAAACCTTTCATATCGACCGCGCCACGCCCATATAGGCGGCCATCCTGCTTGTGCAAAACAAAAGGATCACGACTCCAGCCATCGCCAGTTGCTGGCACAACATCCGTATGCCCCGATAGAATGATCCCGTCACAGTGTCCGGGGCCAATGCTGGCAAACAGATTGAACCGCACACCATCGTCATGTGCATCCAGCATCACCGGAATGCCCAGATCTTCCAGATACGTCTTGATATAGGCGATCATGTCGCCATTTGGTAATCCCGTAACAGTGGGAAAGCTGACCAGATCAGCCAACAGCTTTTCAGCCTGTTCGAGGGTCGTGCTCATCAGGCAACCACGTGAACATGTTGCGGAAATGCACTCAGCCGCACACAGTCCTTGTCCCGCACATGTAATGTTTCGCTCAGCTCCATGCCCCAGCCAGCCATCCACATGCCAAGGATAATATGCACAACGGCATTTTCTGGTACGATCGTTGGTTCATCTGGTCGGAAACTGATCGTATGCTCACCCCAGTCCGGCGCATAGGCAACGCCAATCGAATAGCCAATCCGGCTTTTCTTTTCCAGCCCATAGCGATCAAGCACCCCTTGCCAGGCAGCATGCACATCCCCTGCCACCGCATCAGCATGCAAGGATGACATAACCACATCCATACCTTCTTCAACCGCCTTGGCTGTATCGATCAAGGCGGCTGGCTTATCTGTCCCCAGATGCACTGTCCGCGCCAGCCCGACATTATAACGTTTACGACACGCCCCAAGTTCAAAGGCAATCGTCTGGCCTGCTTCAAGCTTCGCATCAGTCCACATCGGATGTGCCGCTGTTGCTGCCTCACCTGCCAGAATAAGTGGATGCAAAGCGGGCATATCACCGCCAAATTCTGCAGTACCTTTAATCTGTGCGGCGGTAATATCAGCCATCAAATCACATTGTCTGACCCCTACCTTGGCGCCGTCCCACGCGACCTGCATCGCCATATCGGCGATCTGTGCCGCCTGATACATCATCGCCAGTTCGGCATCGCTTTTTATGACGCGCACCCAGTTAACCAGCAAATCGGCATCAACCCATTTTGCATCGGGCAAGCCCGCTTGCAAGGCATGCAAAGAGCGCGGCGAAAAATAATAACTATCGCTTTCATAGCCGATCCTCGCCTTAGCATGGCCAGCATCACGCATCCAGCTTGCAACATAATCAGACGGGTGCGTATCGGGTTGCTGCACCAGCGGCTCAGGATACCCGATAATCTGGGACGCGGATAAATAGGTGGTAAAACCTGCCGCCTTTACATCCATCAGACGGGTCATCAGAAACGGCCCATTCACCAGATCGAGCACCATCATTTGCGGTGTATAAAACGACCATGAATCAAAGCCAGTCAGCCAGTTCATATTCGAAGGATCGCCAATAACCAGAACGTCAATATCATGCGTTTGCATGGCGCGGCGCACACGGTCTATCCGGCTGCTATATTCGGCTTTGCTAAATGCTGGTGCCATCGATAAATCCCCCATCTAAAGACGTGCTAGCTTCGATATGCGACTCCTGGCAGAACGCACAACATTTCAAATAACAAATTCGCCGCAACCAACGCTGTGCTTCCTTGTGGATCATATGGCGGCGATACTTCAACAAGGTCACAGCCAACAATATTTAACCCATGACAGCCCCGGATGATTTCAAGCGCCTGAATTGTCGTCAGCCCACCAATTTCCTGTGTGCCGGTGCCTGGCGCAAAAGCCGGATCAAGAGCGTCAATATCAAAGCTCAGGTAAACAGGCTCATCACCCAGCGCATCCTTGATTTTGGCAATCAACGGCGCGGCTGAACGATGCCATAATTCCTCGGCTTGGGTAACTGAAAAACCTTTATCGCGCGCCCAGTCAAAATCCTCGGCGGTATAGCCTGTTCCCCGCAATCCAATCTGATAGGTGCGTTTAGGATCGATTAGCTTTTCTTCCCACGCCCTGCGGAACGGTGTGCCATGGGCAATTTTCTCACCAAACATATGGTCATTAATATCGGCATGGGCATCAACATGAATCAACCCGACAGGCCCATGCTTTTTGGCCATTGCGCGTAATATCGGCAGCGTCATCGTATGATCGCCGCCAAGTGACAGCGGGATCACGTCATGCGTCAGCACATCATCATAAAAATTCGTAATGCGCGTAACTGAATCTTTCAGATCAAATGTATTGATCGGCACATCGCCAATATCAGCAACCTGAATCGAATCAAAAGGGGCAGCCTTTGTCCACATATTATAGGGACGAAGCATAACCGATTCAGCCCGAATCTGCTTGGGGCCAAACCGCGTGCCTGGGCGGTTTGATGCGCCAATATCCATCGGCACACCGATAAAACAGGCATCCAGCCCCGCCGCATTATCGGCCGAAGGCAAGCGCATCATCGTGCCAGGCCCCGCAAAACGCGGCATATCATTGCCACCAATTGGTTGATTCTTCATATGGCCTCCTACCGGCGATCCCTCTAAAGGTGATCCCCCTAAAGACGATCCCTTAAAGACGTTTCATATGCCAGCGCAGATGATCTTCCATAAAGCTGGATATGAAAAGATAGGAATGGTCATACCCCTCTTGCATACGCAAGGTCAGCTTCTGTCCAGCATTTTTGCATGCCTCTTCCAGTAACCATGGCCGCAGACCATTATCCAGAAAGCTGTCCGCAGTACCCTGATCTACCAGAAAATCATCAAAGCTGTGTCCATCTTCCAGCAAGGCAACCGTATCATAGTCCCGCCAGCCTGAGGCGTCATCACCAAGATATTTGGCCAGCGATCCTGATGACCAGTCAGCCGTTGATGGTTGCGCAATCGGAGCAAAGGCCGACGCACTTTTATAGCGATCCGGATGTTTCAGCGCGATGGTCAACGCACCATGCCCGCCCATTGAATGCCCAAAAATACCTTGTCGATCCATATCAACATCAAATTCTGCCGCGATCAGCGCAGGCAGTTCTTCGGTGACATAGCTATACATATTGTAATTTTTGGCATAGGGCGCCTTGGTTGCGTCAACATAAAAACCGGCACCACTTCCAAACTGCCAGTTGTCAGCTTCATCTGGAACATCATCCCCCCGCGGGCTGGTATCGGGGCAAATAATCGCTACCCCCAGTTCGGCAGCAACGCGGCGATATTCGCCCTTATCCATGACATTGGCATGGGTACAGGTCAATCCGGACAGATACCACAATACCGGCACAGGCTTGTCATGTGGCGGCATAAATACGGCAAAGGTCATATCGCATCCGGTCACTGCTGAAGCATGCCGATAAACACCTTGGGTGCCGCCAAAAGATAATGCTGTACTGATTGTTTTCATTAATAGATCACCACCGAACGGATTGACTCGCCTGCATGCATCAGATCAAAGCCCTTATTAATATCTTCAAGCGGCAATGTATGCGTAATCAGCGGATCAATATCGATCTTGCCTTGCATATACCAATCAACAATCTTTGGTACATCGGTGCGCCCACGTGCCCCGCCAAAGGCAGTGCCACGCCAGCTTCTACCTGTCACCAGCTGGAAAGGCCGCGTTGAAATCTCCTGACCGGCACCAGCCACACCAATGATGATGCTCTCACCCCAGCCTTTATGTGCGCATTCCAACGCCTGACGCATGACCGTCGTATTACCAATACATTCAAAAGAATAGTCCGCGCCACCATTGGTCAATTCGACCAGATGCCCGACCAGATCACCATCAACCTCACTTGGATTGACAAAATGCGTCATGCCGAATTTTTCGCCCCATTCTTTTTTGCTGTTATTCATATCCACGCCAACAATCATATTGGCACCGATCATCCGCAGACCCTGAATCACATTCAGCCCGATACCGCCAAGACCAAATACCACCGCATTACATCCGGGTTCGGCTTTTGCTGTATTGATAACCGCGCCAATACCCGTGGTCACGCCGCAACCGATATAGCAAATCTTGTCAAACGGGGCGTCCTTATTAACCTTGGCCAGTGCAATTTCAGGTACCACGGTAAAGTTGGAAAATGTTGATGTTCCCATATAATGCAGAACAGGTTTGCCATCGATTGAAAACCGGCTTGTGCCATCTGGCATTACGCCCTGACCTTGCGTTGTACGAATAGCCTGACATAGATTTGTTTTCGGATGCAGGCAATAATCACATTCACGGCATTCCGGTGTATATAGTGGAATCACATGATCGCCAGGCTTTAGCGTGGTAACACCTTTACCAACGTCGCGAACAATACCGGCACCTTCATGGCCAAGAATGGCCGGAAACATGCCTTCCGGGTCAGCGCCTGAAAGAGTGAATTCGTCCGTATGGCAAATGCCTGTCGCCATAATTTCGACCAGCACCTCACCATCACGCGGCCCTTCCAGATCCACTTCCATAATTTCCAGCGGCTTTCCTGCCTGTATCGCAACTGCGGCTCTGGTTTTCATCTTTCTCTCCCTGATAGTAAAAGCCATTTAGACTCATTGAATTTTTAAAGTATTTCACAAAAACTAAACGCTGACGATAGCTTTGCTATGCGCCAACACCTTATCTTTGCGATTTTTCCCAGTCTGGATGTTCAAATGGAACATCATTGGCACGTGCAAGCGGCGCGCGTCCCAAAATATGATCCGATGCCTTTTCACCTGTCATGATCGATGGCGCATTCAGATTGCCATTCGTAATGCGTGGAAAAATTGACGAATCCGCCACCCGCAAGCCATCAACCCCGATAACGCGGCATTCTGAATCGACCACCGCGCCTGCATCATCTTTAGCGCCCATGCGCACAGTGCCGCACGGATGATACGCACTCTCAGCATGATCGCGGATAAAGGCGTCAATCTGTTGATCCGAAGTCTGGTCATCACCAGGTTGAATTTCATGCCCGCGATAGGGATCCATGGCTGACTGTCCTATGATCTCACGGCTCAAACGGATACAACGCCGAAAATCTGCCCAATCATCCGCATGGCTCAGATAATTAAATTTGATTTCGGGTGCCATCGCGGCAGCATTATTTCGAATCCGTACATGTCCACGTGATTTTGATCGCATCGGCCCGACATGAAGCTGGAACCCATGCCCTTCGGCGGGGGCGGTGCCATCATAACGGATCGCCACAGGCAGAAAATGATACTGAATATCAGGATAGGATACGCCAGCTTGCGAGCGGATAAATCCCAACGTTTCAAATTGATTGGACGCACCAAGACCCGATTTGAAGAATAACCAGCGGGCGCCAATGATCGCCTTTGAAAACAGATTTAGATGCTTATACAGCGTGATGGGCTGCAGACAGGCGATCTGGAAATAAACTTCCAGATGATCTTGCAGATTTTCACCAACGCCAGCCCGTTCGCACACCATATCGACACTAGCCTGTTGCAGAACCTTGCCTGGCCCGATACCAGACCGTTGCAGAATCTGCGGCGAGTTAATCGCCCCTGCCGCCAGAATCACTTCGGCGCGGGCGCGGGCATGATGGCGTATGCCATTTTGAAAATAGTCGATCCCAACAGCACGTTTGCCGTCAAAGATAATCCGGTCAACCAGCGCGCCTGTTTCAAGCTGCACATTGCCCCGTTTCAAGGCAGGCCGCAGATAGGCATTTGCCGTTGACCAACGGCGGCCTTTATAAACCGTCATATCAGCTGGGCCAAACCCCTCTTGCCGATAGCCGTTATAATCAGGCGTTGCCGTATAGCCAGCTTGCTGGCTTGCACTGATAAACGCATCATGTAACGGATTATCACGTGGTCCACGCGTGACATGCAATGGGCCAGACGTGCCCCGCCAAGGGGCTTCACCGCCATGCGATTGTTCCATGCGCCGAAAATAGGGCAAAACATCAGCATAGCCCCAGCCTGTCGCACCAGCCGCTTCCCAATGCGCATAGTCACCTGGATTGCCACGCACATAAATCATGCCGTTGATCGATGATGACCCGCCAAGTACCTTGCCCCGTGGACAGACAAGCTGTCGGCCACCAAGGCTGTCTTCGGGTTCGGCAATATAGCTCCAGTCATATCTGGGCATATTCATCGGATAAGATAAAGCCGCTGGCATCTGGATAAAAGGCCCCGCATCCGAGCCGCCAAATTCCAGAACCAGAATGCGGCGTGTACCATCTTCGCCAAGGCGATAGGCCATCGTACTGCCAGCTGACCCCGACCCCACAATAATATAATCAAACTCTAAATCCATAAGCGCCACTATCAAGCGAGACGTCGCAGACTGTCAAGATTGTTTGCCGCTTATTGTCCCATCCATGGCTGGATAATAGCCATCAATTTGAATAAATTGAGATGCATTTAACCGCCGCTCAGGCCATACTATTCGACATGACCTATTTGATTGAAAATATTGCCCGCCACATCGCCGATGGTAGCCTTAGCGCCAGCGACCATATTGAAACCTGTCTAGCCGCGATTGATGACAAAAACGGCCAGGGGCAGAACACATTCATCGAAACCTATCATGACCGTGCCCGCGCCGAAGCCGACGCAGTCGATACAGCCCGCAAGAATGGCTGGATCTTACCGCCTTTTGCGGGGGTTAGCCTGTCGATAAAGGACCTGTTCGATGTTGCTGGCGAGGTAACCAAGGCTGGCTCTATCCTGCTTGCCGATAGCCCGCCTGCCAATGCAGATGCAACCATTATTGCGCGTCTGCGTCAGGCTGGATTTATTCTGATTGGCCGTACGAATATGACTGAATTTGCTTTTTCCGGTCTTGGCATGAACGCACATTACGGCAATCCGCTTAGCCCCTATGATCGCGCAACAGGGCGCGTTTCTGGCGGTTCGTCATCGGGTAGCGCCGTGTCCGTCAGCGATAAAATGGCGGCCGCAACGATTGGCTCGGATACAGGCGGATCAACACGCGCACCAGCGTCCTATTGCGGCATTGTTGGCCTGAAACCAAGCACTGCGCGTATGCCATCCGACGGGGTGTTTCCACTTTCACCATCATTTGATGCCGCTGGCCCAATGGGGAACAGCGTGGCCTGTGTCAGCATAATCGATAGCATCATAGCAGGCGGTTCAGGCATCCGTGAAACAGCCTTTGCCGCGGCGGGACTTCGCCTCGCCATCCCCGATGGGTATTTGATGGAAGATCTGGACACCGACATTGCCGCTGCCTTTGACGCTGCCATAGACCGCTTGCATGGTGCTGGCGTACATGTACAAAAAATCCGCCTTGACGCGCTGGAAGCTATGCGCCCCAGCAATAATCCAAAAAGCATTGTATCTGCCGAAGCCTATGCTGTTCATCGACATTGGCTGGACAGCGATCACAGCGAAAAATACGATCCCTTCATTGGGCGTCGTCTGCGCGGCGGTGCTGATATTTTGGCGGCTGACTATATTGATATGTTCGAAAAGCGCGATGCGGTCTGTCATGCCATCAAAATGCAAACCCGCGGCTTTGATGCGCTCATGCTACCCACAACGCCAGGCATAGCCCCTGCCATTGCCGACATGCCAACCATCGAAAAACAACTTGCAATGAATGCACGTAGTTTGCGTAATACGGCAATTTCTAACTATCTTGATCGTCCAACCATCACTATTCCATGTCATCAGCATGGCACCGCGCCTGTTGGTCTGTCATTGATGGGATCACGGCATCATGACCGCCGTTTGCTGGCGATTGCCGAGGGGCTAGAGGCTATTATTCGTGGCTAGTGCCGCACCAACCAAAAACAACCACAAAACCAGCCGTCGCGATCAGGCTGATACGGCCTGTCGGGATTTACGCCCAATCGTTAATATCTGGTCAATTTTTTTGGCCACCCACATCATCGGCGCAGAATCACGTAGCACCAGCATGGCTGGCGTAGCCACCAGCGTTAATATTGTGGCAAAAGTCAAACCTCCGGCGATCGTGCTTGATAGCTGGGTCCACCATTGTGACGAAGGCGCACCAGCGAAAATCTCACGATCCGCAATTTTGATAGTCAGTTCAAACACCATCGGCAACAGCCCCAGAATGGTTGTAATCGCCGTCAGTACAACCGGACGAAAACGAACCAAACCTGCACGAAACGCGGCATGACGTGCCTTGTAACCACGCTTTCGATATTCGTTAAACGTATCGATCAGCACGATATTATTATTCACCACTATACCTGCAAGCGAGATCACGCCCAGCCCTGACATAACTACGCCAAATGGCCGTCCGGTTATCCACAGCCCCAGAACCACGCCGCCAGTTGACAGAATGATCGCCGACATAATGACAAAGGCCTGCCATGCCGAATTAAACTGAAGCATCAATACAACCACCATCAGCGTCATTGACAGCAAGAATGATTTACCCAGAAATGCTTGTGTTTCGGCAATGTCTTCATTTTCGCCGCCATACACAATATCGACATTCTGCGCTAATGGCGTTTCGGCAAGCGATGTTTGCAATTTGGTAAATTGCTCGGCAGGCAACAAGCCTTCGCTGACATCTGAATTAACATACATATAACGGCGTCCATCCAGCCGTTCGATATTGCCTTGCTTGACTTTGGGTTGCAGCGACGCAAACACCGATAATGGCACATAGGATCCATCCGCCGCCGGAACACGCAATTCTTTCAAGCGATCAAGATTTCGTTGATCCCCCATGAACCGCATCACAACATCCAGTTCGTCTTCGCTGTCATCGGGGCGGTAGTCGGAAATGCGCGCACCACGCGTCAGCATCTTAATCATTGTGCCCATATCGGCAATCGATACACCATGTCGGCTGGCGGCATCGCGATCGGTCACCAATGTCCATTCCATACCTGGTAAGGGGCGGCTATCGGTTATATCAACAAAGCCGCCAATATCTTCCATCCGCTTGATAACAGCCCCTGCCGCCGCACCAACCTGATCCAGATCATCACCAACAATTTCCAGCTTGATTGGTTGTGCACCACCAGGGCCCTTTTGTGGTTTTTGAATATTAATTTCGACGCCAGCTATATCTTTGACCATGCCGCGCATATCTTCGATGATTGAGTTGGCTTTATCACGCTCGCGCCAGTCAACAAATACTGTTCGGATCGTGCCGATCGAATCACGCGGGGCTTGATTACCAGCACCGCCACCTCTGAATGAACGCGCATAGAAATCTTGAACGCCGCCAGTTGAAATAATACTTTGCTCGGCTTTCACAACAAGCGCGTCACGTTCCTTTGCCGAAAGATCACCACGGGCAAGCACCTGAACTTGTGCCTGATCGGGTTCAATATCAGGGAAAAATTCTACGCCAAGTCCAGCACTGCCATAGCCAATAAAGGCAAACACCATAAAGCCGATAACGGATCCCATCACTGCAAATGGGCGGCTTATGGCGACTTTCAGAACCCGTCGGTAAAACCGCGGTGCAGTTGCTGAAATCATCCCTTTTGGCACTGATTTTTTACCAATCATACTGCCCAGCACCGGAATGAAAATAAGCGCCATAATCAGTGACGCCGTTAAAACGCAAATAACGGTTATAGGCAAAAATTTCATGAATTTGCCAACAATGCCCGGCCATATAAGTAACGGCATAAATACCATCAAGGTCGTCACTGTCGATGAAATGATAGGCCAAGCCATACGCTGGGCGCCAACCATATAGGCTTGGCGGCGCGTCGCCCCCATGGCAATGCGCCGGTCGGCAAATTCGGTCGTCACAATCACACCATCAACCAGCATTCCTGCCACAAGAATCAGCGAAAACAGCACCACAATATTCATTGTGATCCCAAGACTGTTCAGCACCGTAATTCCAATCAGAAACGACCCGGGAATGGCAAGGCCAACCAGCGTTGCATTGCGCACGCCTAATGTTGCCAGAACAACCACCATCACAATGATAACCGCCGCCCCGACATTATTACCCAGATCGCTGAGCAAATTACGCACATCTTTTGAGTCATCAAACAGATAGCTGACCTTGACGTCATTGCCTATCATGGGGGCGGCTGTATCAATCACTGCCCGCGCTGCTTCGACAACATTGATAACATTGGCACCAACGCGTTTGCGCACATCCAGCACAATCGCCGCTTCACCATTGACGCGCGACCAGCCTTCAGCCTGTTCAAATGATCGCCGCACAACAGCAACGTCACCAAACTTGATCGATGTACCATCACGCGCCTTGATCGGCATGTTAATCAGATCATCAACACTTTCCAGAACACCTGGCACCTTGACCAGCAGGCGTCCGCCGCCATCATCAATCGCGCCAGCTGTCACAAGCTGGTTATTCCCCTGAACAAGCCTCATCACCACTGATGGATCAAGCCCATAGGCCTCCATGCTTGATGCATCGACCAGAATTTCCAGCACTTCTTCGCGGTCACCACCAATTTCGACCTCAAGAACACCTGGCAAAGCCTCAATTTTATCTTTTATTTCGCGCGCCGCTAGCACCATTGTCCGTTCCGATACCGGCCCATATAATGCCGCTGTCAAAATCGGAAATTGTGACAGATTAATTTCAATAACCTTTGGTTCATCTGCATCGGCTGGCAAATCCGGTTTGGCATCATCAACCGCCTGACGCACATCAGCCAGCGCACGGTCAATATTCTCATTTGCCGCAAATTCAAGTGAAACCGACCCATAGCCCTCGGCGGCCACTGATTTCATCACATCAAGACCTTCAACAGTCCGCAGATGCTTTTCCAATGGCTTAATAAGCAAGCGTTCGGCATCATTTGGCGAAATGCCTTTATAGCCAACCGAAACATAGGCTACCGGAATATCAATATCTGGCGTTGCTTCTTTGGGTATCTCATTGAATGCCGATAGGCCGATGCCGCACAGAACGACCAGAGCCAGCAGAACCGCACCAGCGCGCGAAAAGGCCGCTTCGATTATGCTATTCATGATGCTGTCTCTAAAGCAATATCAACACTATCACCTATATCGACAAACGCCTGACCAACGGTTAGCAAGGTTGTCCCGTCAGGCAAGCCGGAAACAAAAACTTTCTCGCCACCTGAACGCACCATCTCGACATCTATCGTCTGGACAATGCCATCAACGCTAATCTTGGCCATCAAGGCTCCATCTGGCGACACTGACAAATGAGCAGGTGAAATGCCAAAGGCCGCGATTGTGCCTACATCAATAGACGCTTCGACCGTGACACCACCACGTAATTTACGGTCTCTATTCTGCAACGAAACCTCGACATCAAATGTACGCGTTGCCTTATTTGACTGTGACGCAATTTTAGTGACTTGACCCTTATTTGAACCAACACCAGCTATATTAACGTCAACCAAGTCGCCAACTGAAATCTGCGCAATGTCATTTTGCGGTACAGCGACAATAACGCTCAACGTATCCATGCCAAGGATCGTAGCAGCTGCTGCATCGCGCCGCATACGCTCACCTTTTTCCACGTGCAATGTTTCAAGCAAGCCGCTAACAGGGGATGTAATCGTCGAATCCTTTAGCTGAGTTTCCAACGCCGCAAGTGAAGCCCTTGCGGATTCTACACGCGCTAAATTTTGCGCCACTTCCAGTTCAGAACGGTAATTCTGGGCGGTTTCAATCTTGGCAAGTTGGACGCGGGCATTCTCATAATCAGCTTTTAATTGTGCCAGTTCCAATGGCGCCGTAAAATTATCCTTGGCCAACTCGTTGGCAATCGACAGACGCTTTTCAATAACAACAAGATTAGCGCGCGCGGCGGCCAGTTCTTCTTTCAACGTACCTTTGGATTGCTTTTGTGCGGCATCATATGATTTCTCAGCTGCATTTAACTCGGCCTTTGCCGCCGCAATCTGTTCGGGCAAGGTACCTTTATCCAGTACAATCAGCACATCGCCTATTTTGATCTCACTTCCTTCGATAGCCGGAATGTGGATGATGTTGCCATCGACCTTGGATGACACGGTTACATCAAAAGCAGCTTCGCTGACCCCATTGGCACGAATGGTGCGGTTAATCGTCTCATTCTGAACCGTTATGGCTGAAACTTTAAAGCTCGACACAGCATCAGATTGCTTAGATATATCCGCACTATTTGTCTCTGTCGGCTCGTTATCATTAATGGCCGCTGGCGTATCTTTCATAAATGAACCAGACGCCATCCATAGACCAACAAGCAGAGCAATCAGACCTGCCAATAAGTATGAAGATTTAATTTTCATAACAGTTTGTCCTGTTCATTAAATTAATTGATCGAACAGATTTAAATACGTAACCTGCATATGAGATGAACATCTCACACATGCAACATTATCAATACAGAATCTTTATAAAGATCTTATAGAAACACTTAATTTGGCAGTAACACTTATTTGGCTTCGCCTAAAATAGCCTGAGCTGCCTTATGCGCCACCATTATTGTGGGGGCATTAATATTTGCTGATGTAATATTTGGAAACACCGATGCATCAACAACCCGTAAACCATCTATACCATGTACTTTAAGGTCCGAACTGACAACCGAATTTTCGATTGTTGTTCCCATACGACATGTGCAGGATGGATGAAAAATAGTACCACATCTTTCCTTGAAGTCGGCAATAATATCATCATCGCTCATCACATCAAGCGGCGTCTTTGGGGATGCAGACAGTATTCCTTGTATGGCAGGGCTATTTTGAAGCTGACCAATAAATCGCGCCATCTTCACCACATCATCAATGTCCCTTTGATGAGTCATATAATTACCAAAGATGTTTGGTGGCGTGGATGCTTTTTCTGTTGTGATTTTTATGCTGCCTTCGCTAGCCGGACGGCAACTGTTAAAGCCAAGAATGAAACCTGGAAAAGCATCCGGTTTCAACAATGGGCGCTCATTGTGATATTGTATCTGATAGCTCACCGGATTGGCATATATCTGCGCGTTAGCCACGGCTAGGTCGGGGTCCGTTTTGACCAGCCCGCCAATCTGGTTGACACTCAATGACAGCGGACCGGTTTTGCGCAGAATATATTCGATACCTGCCATGATACGCCCGGGCCAACGTCCCAGAACGTTATTCATGGTCGGCTTATTCGCCTTGAAATAATAATTGATGCCAAGGTGATCCTGCATATTCATGCCAACATGCGGATGCTCCATTCTAACTGTAACGCCCGCATCACGCAGAATTTTACCAGGGCCAATACCCGACACCTGTAACAGTTGTGGTGATTTGACCGCTCCTGCCGACAGAATTATTTCACGGTTTGCGCTGAATGTTATTTGCGCGCCTCTATGAAAGCACAGCACCGAACTGGCGCGGTTGTCCTGAAATAGAATACGTTCGGCATCTATATTTGTCATCACGGTCAGGTTTTTGCGCTTTTGGGCTGGACGAAGAAACGCCGCGGCACTTGAGCATCGTTTACCATTGCGTGTTGTAATCAAATAGGACGATATGCCCTCACCAATTTGTGACGGTTTGCGATGAAACGCCACCTGACTTTGTTCACACATGGCAAAAAAATCGTCTTTCATCGGATGCAGACTGGATGTTGGGTCTGAAACTGTCAGTTTGCCATCCGCATGTCTGACTTTGTCTTTGGCATCGACCATTTGCTCAAAGGCGTCAAAAATTGGTTTGACCGATTTGTAATCCCAGCCCGGATTGCCAGCATCTGCCCAATCATCATAATCAGCCGCCACCCCCCGATGATAGACCAGCGCATTAATCGAGCTTGACCCACCAAGCACGCGGCCACGTGGCCAATAGAGCTTGCGGCCATCCAGCCCGGGTTCTGGCATAGTCGAAAATCGCCAGTTCACCTTGTCATTATGAAAGGACATGCCATAGCCAATAGGCGTGCGGATCCAAAACCGATCATCTGACGGGCCTGACTCCAGCAATAACACCGAATGACGGCCATCAGCGCTGAGCTTATCTGCCAGCACACATCCAGCCGAACCAGCACCTATAATGATATAATCAAATCTTTTCATACGCGTCGCAGACTATGGCACATTAACTGGTTTCGATTGGCTACTTTTCACGCTAAAGCTGAGTTTGGCAATTATCTTTTTAAGTTCAGGATGCGAAATTCTATCTGATAGCTTTGCCAAGCCACAGACCTGCCATCATCATAACGGCAAAGATCACGACATCTGCTGGACGCAACAGCAAGGATGAGATGACAGGCCCCGGACATAATCCACCCAGACCCCAGCCAATACCGAACAAGGCACTGCCGCCCAGCAACTGGCGATCAATATCCTGCACTGTTGGCAACCTGAAGGTGCCACCAAATAATGGTGTCGCCCGTTTCATAAGTAGATGATGCCCGATCAGATTGACGATAACCCCGCCGCCCATGACAAATGCCAATGACGGATCCCACGCACCAAAAATATCCAGAAAGCCTGCAATCTTAGACGGATTCAACATACCCGCTATAGCCAGCCCAATACCGAATAACCCACCAATCAAAAAGCTGAATAACAACGGCATCACATTACCCCCGCATGGCGGACAAGATATACCGTAATCACGGCTGTCAGCATAAAGGTCATAACAGCGACTAATGAACGTGGTGATAGCCGTGCCAACCCGCAAATGCCATGCCCGGATGTGCATCCTGACCCCAGCGCGGCACCAAATCCAACCAACAAGCCTGCTAGCGGTAAAACCCAGCCTGAGGCCACAGGGATAATATCAATATCAATATGAAACAGCCCCAGCGTTAGTGGACCCAGCATAGCACCTGCCACAAACGCCAAACGCCAGCTATTGCTATCATGCGCATCGGGGGCATCTGCATCGGGGCGGATCAGGCTGGCCAGAATACCGCTTATGCCCATCACCCGCCCTTTGACCGCCATCAAGGCCAAAGCCGCCAGCCCGATCATACCCCCGCCGACAAGCGCGCTCAGCGGCGTAAAATTCACCATATCAATTGTCATGAATAAAGGCCTTTCTTAAAGACATAACTCAAACACCACCATGGGCCTTTGACCAGGCACGCGGATCATTCAAAAAGGCTTCAACCGCCGCCAATGTCTTGGCATCAAAGCGGTCTGTTTCTTTGCATGCGGCCAGCACATCCCACCATGTAGCAAGATAATGAAGCGAGATGCCTTCAGCCGCCAGCTTTTCCGGCGTGTCCTTGAAAATATCATAATAGAAAATCACGAATGTATGCGCCACCTCGGCGCCTGCCATGCGTAAGGCTTCGACAAAATTCAGCTTGCTGCCCCCATCCGTCGTCAGATCCTCGACCAGCAGAATGCGCTGGCCATCCTTGATGTCGCCTTCGATGCGCGCATCGCGGCCAAAACCTTTGGGTTTTTTGCGCACATATTGCATCGGCAAATGTGTCCGCTCTGCCAGCCAGGCGGCAAAAGGAATACCGGCCGTTTCCCCGCCAGCCAGCGCATCAAGGCTTTCATGTCCAATATCATTCAAAATCACTGTCGTGCCAAAATCCATCATCGCTGCCCGCATGCGGGGAAACGAAATGATTTTTCGACAATCAATATAAACCGGACTCATCATTCCTGATGTCAGTTTGAATGGCTCGTCTGCACGAAACAGAACCGCATCAATTTCAAGCAACATACGCGCCACAGCGCGCGCCATATTTGCCTTATCGTAAACATAGGGTGATGACATGAAATCAACTCCAGAACCAGCGACCAATCAGGGCTAAAGCCTGCTAGCAGACAGCATATAACTGCCTGTCCAACTTGTCACGCATCGAGATGATGACCCGTGAAAACTTTAGGCGCGGGCAGCGCGCTTGCGTGCATGTGGATCAAGATACATTTTGCGCAACCGAAGGTTTTCTGGCGTCACCTCAAGCAATTCATCTTCATTGATATACGCCATCATTTCTTCCAGCGACATACGCTTGGCAGGTACCAATTTAACCGCTTCATCCGTGCCAGATGCGCGCACATTAGTCAGCTGCTTGCCTTTCAGCACATTGATTTCAAGATCATTATTCCGGTTATGCTCGCCAACAATCATGCCTTGATAGACAGGTGTCTGCGGGCTAACGAACATCAAACCACGATCTTGCAGATTGAACAGCGCATAAGCCACCGCCATGCCGTTATCCGTGGAAATAAGCGCACCATTACGGCGGCCAATAATTTCACCTTTATACGGGGCATAAGAATGAAAAATACGGTTCAGCACACCGGTACCACGTGTTTCGGTCAGAAATCGGCTTTGATATCCGATCAGACCACGCGATGGCGCCAAAAATACAAGCCGCGTTTTTCCGGCACCTGCCGCACGCATATCAAGCATTTCACCTTTACGGCGATTCAGACCATCAACCACGCCGCTTGAATATTCTTCATCCACATCAACGGTGACTTCTTCCATGGGCTCAAGCCGGTTGCCCGCATCATCTGTCTGAAACAGCACACGTGGGCGTGAAACTGTCATTTCAAAGCCTTCGCGTCGCATGGTTTCAATCAGCACACCAAGCTGAAGCTCGCCGCGCCCGCCAATTTCAAACGCGTCCTTGCCGCCACTCTCGGAAAAGGTAATTGCCACATTTGTTTCGGCTTCGGCAAGCAGACGGTCACGGATAACTGTTGACGTCACCTTTTTGCCTTCACGGCCAGCCAGAGGAGAATCATTAACCGTGATTGTAACCGACATTGTCGGCGGATCGATAGGTGTCGATTGCAATGGTTGCGTCACAGATGGCGCACAGATTGTATCTGCAACAGACGCAATCGAAAGACCCGCGATGCAGACAATATCGCCTGCCGTCACATGGTCAACTGGCACACGGTTGGTGCCTTCAAAACGCAAAAGCTTGGTCAAACGGCCTGATTCAACAACGCTACCATCAAGATTAAGCGCACGCACCGCTTCATTAACCGATGCAGTTCCCTGCATAATGCGACCAACCAGACAACGACCAAGATA
>NZ_CAXBVX010000007.1:0-37674 GCF_963979125.1 uncultured Candidatus Puniceispirillum sp. | reverse complement strand
CTGATGTTCAACCGGAATAACAGGAATATTCAGTCCAACCATCTGGCCAGTTTTGCGGGCAAAGTTACCCGTTGCCGATACAATATGTTCACAGGTAATTTCACCTTTGTCAGTGGTGACTTTCCATTCACCAGAAGCGTTGCGTGAAATAGAGGTAACTGTCGTGTTGCGGTAGATTTCCGCACCACGATCACGGGCGCCACGTGCCAATGCCTGCGTCAAATCAGCTGGCTGGATGTAACCATCCTCAGGGTGGCGGATCGCACCAATCAAACCTTCGGGATTACATAATGGCCAGTGATGCACAATCTCTTCAGGGGTTAAGAAATCAACATCAATACCAATTGTACTGGCGACGCCTGCATATTGCCGATATTCGTCCATCCGATCCCGCGTTGTTGCCAGACGGATATTTGATACCTTGCGGAATCCAACATTCATGCCGGTTTCTTGCTGAAGCTGCTGATAAAAGGCGACAGAATATTTATGAATCTGACCGACGGAGTAAGACATGTTGAACAGTGGCAACAAACCCGCGGCGTGCCATGTCGATCCTGATGTCAGCTCCTTGCGCTCAATCAAAGCCACATCAGACCAGCCTTTTTTGGCTAGATGATAAAGAGTGCTGACGCCAACTACACCACCACCAATTACAACAACACGAGCATGTGATTTCACGCCGTTCCTCCCAAAAACCGGTAAATATTTATCAATACCGCTTGTTACGCGTTACTTGATATAACTGAGATATTTTTATGCAAATAGACGGCAAAAAGCATTTGTCATCCGACAGAATTTACCCAAATTTAGGCTAAAATCGACAAATCTGGCTTCGATGCGTTGAACCGATAGCTTTGATCCAGCTTTAGTACAAAACATTGATACGGTATTTACTGACGATGAGGCTTGTTCGGCTAGGGGTTTAGACGCTGAATATTCCATCCACCATTGCCAGTGGTGGTAAATTTAAAACGGTCATGCAAACGATGTTCACCATCCGCCCAGAATTCGATTTCCTGTGGGTCAATGCAAAAGCCGCCCCAATGTGGCGGACGCGTTACATTATCCGGAAAACGGGCTTCGACAGCACGCACTTCGGCGGCAAGGTCATCACGGCTAGCAAGGGGTCGCGACTGCGCTGATGCCCACGCACCGATCTGGCTACCACGCCCACGTGACGCAAAATAGGCGTCCGACTGTTCTGGGTTTGCTTTTGACACTGGTCCAACAACACGCACCTGACGACGTAGGCTTTTCCAATGAACACAAAAGGCAGCCTTGCCCGTTGCCAGCAATTCATCGGCTTTACGGCTTTGGTAATTTGTATAGATCACGAAACCATTAGGTGACCATTCTTTGAGCAATACCATGCGCACTGATGGCATGCCGTCGGCATCAACCGATGCAAGCGCGACAGCGTCTGGGTCATTGATTTCGGCCTTTACGGCCTCGTCAAACCATGTTTGAAACAAGCCAAAGGGATCAGTTCCTGCAACAATTTCCATCTGCATGCGCTCCTCAAAAGGGTCTGATTACAGCCTTTTCATAGGCGTAAGATAGATATAGTTCATCAATATGGCGACTACAATAGGTGTGACGGATTGCCACCTGCCAACATAAGGGACATCTGATGCCTATAAATATTTGGTAAATATTTGGCCTAAACATATAATTGCCATATTTTCGTATCATACATATATTTAGTATTTATTGATGTGAGCTAACAGATCAGGATCATAAAAATGTCTAAGCTTGAAACACAAAACCGCCGCCCTGGTATTTTTTCTCTTCCGGCTGTTATTTCCCTGATTGTCGCCAGCACGATTGTCGCGCCAACAGCATCTGCCGAAACGCGCATCGAAACCGCAATCGGCACAGTGACGCAATCGGATGCGCTGACCACAAGCTATATCAGGGAAACGCCAACCGACCAGCGCACCTGCCGCAATGAAAATGTGCCCATCTACGGCAAGGCAGAAGAGCAAAGTTCGGATCTGGGCGCGATGATTATCGGTGGTCTGATTGGATCAGCCGTGGGCAATAAAATGTCGGACAATGAAGGCGCAGGCGCCGCCGGTACCGTTGCCGGTGCCATACTTGGTCGTGAACATGCCAAAAAGAAGCAGTCAGGCCAAAAGATTGTTGGCTATAACCAGCAGGAAGTCTGTTCGGTTCAAACAGTGATGATTAAGGAAAATATCGAAAAGGTCACTGGCTATCGTAACAAGATCGAAGTTGATGGGCGGATCATTACATTAGAGACGAGCGCACCGCTTGCCACCGGATCACGCGTTGAAATCCGCAAAAGCATATCCTATTCACTGCGCTAGAACGTGATAACTAGCTAGACCAGTGATTAGTCACATATTGAGGGGCAGAAACGGGTTTTCTGCCCTTTTTTGATGATTATAAAGATGGTCTGACACATACCAAACGTATAATGTTGAAGATGTTTTTCAAGCCAGACTATTGCGCTTGTTCCGCAAGGCTTTACAATAGCGTTCAAACCACAAAACATGCTATGAACTGGCACAGAATATCACAAAGGCACCATGTGCCGGATGAATTTTAGTCAAAGGGATGAGGGCAATGAACAATCAAACCACAACAGGTTTCATGCACGGAAAACGCGGCCTAATTATGGGCGTGGCTAACGAACGTTCGATTGCATGGGGGATTGCCGCAAAGCTGGCCGAACAGGGCGCAGAGCTTGCTTTCACCTTTCAGGGGGACGCCTTGAAAAAGCGCGTTGTGCCTTTGGCAGCGTCGGTTGGCAGTGACATTGTTCTGCCGTGCGATGTCACCGATGAAGCCAGCATGGATGCATTGTTCGCCACTTTAGCTGATAAATGGGGCACGTTTGATTTTGTTCTGCATGCGATTGCCTATTCAGACAAAGAAGAGCTGAAAGGCGGCTATGTCGATACCAGCCGTGATAATTTCAGCCGCACAATGGATATTTCGGTCTATTCCTTTACCGATGTCGCGCGCCGCGCTACCGAGATGATGAATGATGGCGGATCATTGCTGACATTGACCTATTACGGTGCCGAACGGGTGATGCCGCATTATAATGTTATGGGTGTTGCCAAGGCCGCGTTGGAAGCGTCTATCCGTTATCTGGCGGTTGACCTAGGCGGGCGCAATATCCGCGTCAATGGGCTGTCGGCTGGCCCGATGAAAACGCTGGCCGCATCGGGTATCGGCGATTTCCGCTATATCCTGAAATGGAATGAATATAATTCACCATTGAAGCGAAATGTAACGCTTGATGATGTTGGTGGTGCCGGTGCCTATCTTTTGTCCGACCTGTCATCTGGCGTAACAGGGGAAACGCATCATGTCGATTGCGGTTATCATGTTGTCGGCATGAAGGCTGTTGACGCCCCAGATATTTCTGTAGTGTGACATGAGTGATAACAGCTTCGGCAAACTTTTTACCTTTACCAGCTTTGGCGAAAGCCATGGACCAGCTATAGGGTGCGTTGTCGATGGTGTACCCCCAAATTTGACCCTGTCTGAAAGCGACATACAGCCCTATCTTGATCGGCGCAAACCAGGCCAGAACAGATTTGTCACCCAGCGCAAGGAAGATGATGAAGTTGAGATTCTGTCTGGGATTTTTGAAGGCAAGACCACCGGCACACCGATTGGCCTGTTGATCCGCAACAAGGATCAACGGTCAAAGGATTATGGCGATATTGCCACCCAATTCCGCCCAGGTCATGCCGATTATACCTATCAAGCAAAATATGGAATCCGTGATTATCGTGGCGGTGGCAGATCATCGGCACGTGAAACCGCGGTGCGGGTGGCGGCAGGTGCCATTGCTGATATATTTCTGAAACAAGCTTTGGGTGCTGATTTCCGCGTCAAAGGCGGGGTTGTGCAGATTGGCCCCCATAAGATTGACCGTGCCAATCTTGACTGGAACACATGCGACAATAATCCATTTTTCTGCCCTGATGCCAAGGCCGCGGTGGCATGGGAAGCGTATCTTGATGATGTGCGGAAAGCCGGATCATCGGCAGGAGCGATTCTGGAAATTGTGGCTGACGGTATTCCCGCCGGATTGGGGCAACCTGTGTATGGCAAGCTGGATACCGAAATAGCCGCCGCCATGATGAGCATTAATGCCGTCAAAGGCGTTGAAATTGGCGGGGGGTTTGAACTGGCGGCAATGGATGGAAGCATCGCTGGCGACGAAATGCATATGGAAGATGGCAATCCAGCCTTTGACAGCAACCATGCGGGCGGCATATTGGGCGGCATTTCATCAGGCGCGCAAATCGTGGCACGGGTTGCGATCAAACCAACTTCGTCGATTCTGACACCGCGTAAATCAGTCGATAAAGACGGCAAAAATGTTGAGATCATGACCAAGGGACGGCATGACCCATGCGTTGGTATTCGCGGCGTGCCAGTTGCCGAGGCAATGATGTCATTGGTGCTTGCCGATATGATGATGCGCCATCATGCGCAATGCGCGATACTGCCTCGCTAGGACGGTTTTTGCGCCGCGATCAGAAATTCCCTATTACCGTCAGGCCCGTCAATTGGTGAATTAGCCACGCCAATGAGCCGCCAGCCCATCTTGGCGCAAAGCCAATCTTTGACATCGGCAACGACCTTGTCATGCAAAGCCGGATCGCGCACGATGCCGCCCTTGCCAACCAGCCCCCTGCCAACTTCAAATTGTGGTTTTATCAGCGCGATCAGCACCGCATCAGGTGCCGCCAAAGTCAGTACCGCGGGTAAAATTTTGGCCAAGGAAATGAAGGATGCATCACAGGTGATAATATCAGGCGCGAATGGCAGTTCATCCGGTGTCAGATGCCGTGCATTGGTGGCATCCATGACAGTTACTCGGGGATCGCTTGCCAATGTGTGATGTAGCTGGTCACTGCCAACATCAAGTGCGATAATATGCGCCGCCCCATGTGCCAGCATAACATCGGTAAAGCCGCCTGTGCTAGCGCCAATATCAAGTGCGTTTTTGCCAGCCAGCAAAATCTGGGGAAAGTGATCAAGCGCGCCAGCAAGTTTCAGCCCTGCGCGGCTGACCCATTTTATACCTGCCGAGCGCACATCCAGCACGCAATCAGGCGCCAGAAGTTTAGCCGCTTTGGTGACCTTCAGCCCATCGGCAAAGACGCCACCTTCGTCAATAAGCATCTGCGCCCGCTCACGCGATGTTGCATGACCAGTCTCAACCAAAAGCGCATCAGCACGGCGTTTTAACGATTCCTGCTGGGCGGTGCGGCTGGCCGCATAACGTTTTGACTTAGCTTTGGACACAAAATATCTGTAGCAAAAACATAAAAATAATTATAGCGAAAACAGCCAGCAGATTCTGAGGAAACTATCCTTTGTTAAGAACGCCCGCTTTGTCAGACGCTGATGGGCTGGCCAATGATTGCAACATCCGCTCAATGCCCACCGCGTCAATACCCGCAAGGGCAAGCTGTCCAGCCTGGCTATCATGTTCGATATATATATCCGGCAAGGTCATGACCCGCACCTGTAGGCCAGCATCAAGCAAACCGTGATTGGTCAGATATGTCATCACATGTGCCGAAAAGCCACCCGGGCTGTTTTCTTCGACAATCACCAGCTTGCGATAATCTGTGGCCAGATGCGCCAGTAAATCGGCATCAAGCGGCTTGGCAAAACGGGCATCAGCAACCGCGATATGAATCCCTTGTGCGGCCATGGCATCTGCCGCCGCCAGACAATCAGCGAGCCGCGTTCCCAATGACAGGATCGCAATATCATCACCTTCGCGGATCATCCGGCCTTTGCCGATTGGCAGAATCTCAGCCTTGTCCGGCACTTCGCACCCAACGCCTTCGCCGCGAGGGTAACGTAGGGCTGATGGCCCATCATCATAGGCAACAGAGGTCGCCACCATATGCATCAGCTCGGCTTCGTCAGACGGGCACATAATCACCATATTCGGCAGACATGACAGATAGGCAACATCATAGATACCCGCATGGGTTGCCCCGTCAGCACCAACAACGCCAGCCCGATCAATCGCAAAGCGGACAGGCAAATTCTGCAAACATACATCATGGATGAGCTGGTCATAACCGCGTTGCAGGAACGTCGAATAAAGCGCACAAAACGGCTTCATCCCTTCACTAGCCATACCAGCAGCAAAGGTCACAGCATGCTGTTCGGCAATGCCAACATCGAAAACGCGGCTAGGGAATTTTGCCTTGAGTTTATCCAGTCCGGTGCCTGACGGCATTGCCGCTGTTATCGCCACAATTTTGCTGTCTTCTTCGGCTGCCTTGATCAGGCTATTGGCAAAAACCGACGTATAATTGGGAACATTGCCAGCCGACTTTTGCTGAGTGCCGGTGATAACGTCAAATTTGGGAACAGCATGATATTTTTCATGTGACGGGTCTTTGAAAGGGTGCCCATGCCCCTTTTCAGTGACAACGTGAAGCAAGACAGGCCCGTTTGTGTGGGTGTCGCGCAAATTTTTCAAAATCGGCAATAGCTGGTTCACGTCATGCCCATCAAGCGGGCCGATATGCATAAAACCAAGCTGGCTGAATACTGAATTAACGCCGATAAGATCGCGGGCAACATCTTTGGCACGACGCGCTGTACGCTCTATCTCGGCTGGAAACTTGCTGGTCACTTCACGCACAAGGTCTCGAATAGAATGAAATGGTTCGGACGTAATCAGGCGGGATAGATAGCTGCTCATCGCCCCGACTGGCTGTGAAATCGACATGTCATTATCATTCAGAATGACAATCAGGCGGCTATCGGACGCGCCTGCATTATTCATCGCTTCATAGGCCATGCCCGCGCTCATCGCACCATCACCAATGACAGCAATGACATTGCGCGGCGTTGATTGCATATCGCTGGCCACTGCCATGCCCAGACCAGCTGAAATTGAGGTTGATGAATGCCCAGCCCCAAATGGATCAAATTCGGATTCATCGCGCTTGGTAAAGCCCGACAAGCCATCACGCTGGCGCAAGGTTTCAATGCGGTCACGGCGACCTGTAAGAATCTTATGCGGGTAGGCCTGGTGGCCAACATCCCAAATCAGGCGATCATCAGGTGTATTGAAAACATAATGCAAGGCAACAGTCAGTTCGACAACACCAAGGCCAGCGCCAAGATGGCCACCTGTTTTGGCAACAGCACGGATGGTTTCATGACGTAATTCGTTAGCAAGGCGTTGTAGATCGGACTCGGGAATACGCCGTAAATCTGTGATAGCCGAAATCTTGTCAAGCAAAGGTGTCTTATTGTTATCGGTCATCTATTCAGTCCATTCATGTCAGGCAGCTTACGTGTTTTCATTACTATAATAGGTTGCCGCCACCTTTTTGAAGGCCAGACATTATTATCTTTACCGTATTTATGACTAGAGTACAAATTTACAACATAAACAGGCCAGCAAAGCCACTAGGATCGACGAGCTACAGCAAACCCTGCTAGGGCCTGTAGATAGGCAGCAGCATCCTGCCATGGTGCTAATGCCATTTGCGCATTATCAATCAAATTATTAGCTTCATTTTTGGCCTTTTCCAGACCCATAAGCGTTACAAAGCTGGCTTTGCCCTTGATCGCGTCTTGCCCCACCGGTTTGCCCATGCCATCGGAATCACCATCATAATCCAGCAGATCATCAGCAATCTGAAATGCCAATCCCAATTTGTCTGCATAGGTTGTGACAGCGTTCGTCAGCGAAGATGATGCCCCGCCAACAAGCGCGCCACAAGTTGCCGCACAGACAATCAGCGCCCCTGTTTTCATCATTTGCATCTGTTCGGTTTCGGCAAGCGTCAAATCACGTGTTTCAGCCTGAAGGTCCAGCATCTGTCCACCAGCCATACCAGCCAGACCCGATGCCCGTGCAAGCGTGGCAACAAGGGTAACGCGCACCACAGGATCAGGATGTGTCGCATCATCAGCCAGAATTTCAAAAGCAAGGGTTTGCAAAGCATCACCAGCCAGAATCGCGGTCGCCTCGTCAAACGCTATATGACAACTTGGTTTGCCCCGTCTTGTTTCGGCGTCATCCATTGCAGGTAAATCATCATGGATTAACGAATAGGCATGCAAACATTCCAATGCCGCCGCCACCCGCAAAGCGCGACTATCGACATAGGTGCCAGCATCATTTTCATTAGCGGCAAGCCGCGCCGCGCCAAGCACAAGCCCCGCACGCATACGCTTGCCACCATTTAGAACAGCATACCGCATGGCATCGCCAAGACGCGGCGCCAGAATAGTCTGCGCCTTAAAAACCATATCCAGCATATCCGCACACTGATTCGCATCAGTAGCAAGCTGCGTAGCAAAATCGGTCATTGAAAATGTCACCCTTCGCCGGGTGCAAACGGTGCCGTTTCGGTTGGGACACCCCCATCAGCAGGTAATTTGATCTGCTCGACCTTCATCCGTGCTTCTTCAAGGCGTGCCTGGCAATGCGCTTTTAGCTGTGTGCCACGTTCAAAAGCCTTAATCGCATCATCAAGCGACACGTCACCACGTTCCAAAGATGTGACAATGGCCTCAAGCTCACGAAGTGCGTCTTCAAAACTTATTGTTTCAAAATTGGCGATTTTGGTTTCGTTCTGGCTCATGCACTTACCCCTTGCTGAGAGGACATGTTACTCGCCAGCAAGGGTTGTGGCAATGGATTTGACCATTTCCGAAATGCGTTTTCGAACAAGTGGCTTTTCAATCGAATAATAGGTGCGGACAAGTTCTAACGTCTCACGACGTGCCATTGGATCCTTAATCTGTTCATCTATCAGATCAGCTATCTCGCCGCCCCGCGACACCTGACGCGGCGAACTGCGCATTGTATTTTCTGTCATATCGTCAAAGAAATAATTAATCGACACATCAAGAATCTGGCTGATATCCCATAAGCGCGATGCGCTGATCCGGTTTGCGCCGCGTTCATATTTCTGCACCTGCTGAAATGTAATATTCAGCTCGGTTCCAAGTTGTTCCTGGCTCATGCCAAGCAAGGTACGACGCAGACGAACACGTTTACCAACATGCATATCGACAGCATTATTGTTGGTTATACGAAAATTTCGCTCAGTACGTTCTTCATCTAAATTGTTCATAGAAAATATCTCCTACGATGATTCCGTTTGCACCTGATAATTTAAAATCTAATTCTGCGGTTGTGTCACGCAGGTGCCAATGTTCAAAACTATTAAAGTTTAAACTAATTTACTTTTTGACCAGCCTAGAAAATAAATCGCTTAGATAAATTAACTATAGATAGGCGTCCAAAGCCGATAAAAGCGCCTGTGCAATACCAGATTCGAATGTCGAATGTCCAGCATTGTCAATAAGTTGCAACTTTGCTTTTTTGCCCCACCGGTTTGCCAAATTTACAGCTGTTAACGGTGGGCAAATAACATCATGGCGTCCCTGTATTATATTGATTGGCAAATGATGCACAAGGTTGATGTGTTGCATGATATGCCCATCCGGCATAAAACAGCCATTCATAAAATAATGCGCTTCAATGCGCGCCATGGTTAGTGCCGATATACCGCTGACATAACGTTGCTGGGCACGCAAAGTCGAGCAGGATGTTTCATAGGATGACCAGCTATTGGCCGCCGGTTGATGGATCGCGCTATTTTCATTCATCAGTCGATGATAATAATTTTCTAAAAGATTACCGCGCTCACCCTCAGGTAGAAAATTGACAAAATGGGCATGCGCTTCAGGGAAAAAACGCCCCATTTCATAAAGAAACCAGTTTACTTCGGCATCACTTCCCAGAAAAATACCGCGCAGAATTAACCCCTGAACATGTTCAGGATAAGCGATTGCATAGGCAAGTGCCAAAGTGCTGCCCCATGAACCGCCAAATAGCAGGAACTTTTCGATGCCAAGCTGCTGACGCAGGGTTTCAATGTCTTCAATCAAACGTGTCGTTGTATTGTCGGTGGTCTCGCCCATAGGCGTTGACCGACCAGAGCCACGTTGATCGAAAAGAATCGCACAAAATTTGTCTGGATTGAACAACCGTCGATGAACCGACGAAATGCCAGCACCTGGCCCTCCATGTAAAAACAGAACAGGAATGCCATCTGGATTGCCGCATTGTTCATAATAGATGCGATGTGGATTTTTTTCCAACCAGCCTGTTTGAAACGGCATAACTGGATCGAATAGATCAATGTCCTGAATAAACGCGTTTGTCATCACTTGATATTGATCATTATCACCATTAAAAATCATGGATAAAGAGCGCATGAAAGCGCCCTTAGACACGTTCAGGCGTTACGCCGCCTCAGCCATCATATCTTCGAGTTTCAATGCCGCGGCATCCTGATCAATTTTTTCAATCGCAGCATATTCACGTGCCAAACGCTCTAACGCGGCCTGATACATCTGACGTTCAGAATAGGACTGTTCAGACTGGTTAGTCCGGCGATGTAGATCACGCACAACTTCGGCAATCGAGACCGGGTCACCAGATTTGATCTTTGTTTCATATTCTGCCGCCCGACGCGACCACATAGTACGACGCACACGCGCCTTGCCACGCAAGGTTGTGATCGCCTGATCCATTTGCTTGCTTGAGCTAAGAGTACGCAAACCAAGTGTTTTGGCTTTTTCCATCGGCACGCGTAATGTCATGCGATCCTGTTCAAAACGAACCACAAGCATTTCAAGCTTCATGCCAGCCACTTCACGGGTTTCGGTTCCTAGAATTCTGCCAACACCATGGGTTGGATATACAACAAAATCGCCTTCTTCAAAGGCGGCGTCAGATTTACGTGCCATTTTGTTTCCCTAATGCCTGCCTTGAGACAGGTGTGGCCTTCGCCACAATGTTATATCGCTTTGCAACAGCCATATGATGTCAGGCCATGTGGAAACTTGCAAAGTCAAGACCATGCAAACCAACATTGCGCAGACAACATTTGTCTCAGATACGAAAATCAGTGGCTATTATACACAAATTTAGCCGCAATGACAATTGCATCCACATACGGCAAATATGCAGGCTTTGGTACGCGTGAGGATATGTGTTCTGGAATGCGCCGATTCAGCCTTGCATAGCCCAGATTTCGAGCCATCAGCAGACAGTTAGTTGCCTTGGCCCGGTGCCTTGGTGAAATATTTATCAAATTTATCGGTCTCGTCTTCGGCCGCTTTTGCATTCGGCATGGCATCCGTTTTCTGCCCAATATTCGGCCAGATTTCAGACATTTCACGATTTATATCAAGCCATTTTTCAGCTTCAGGCTCGCTGTCGGGCAAGATGGCTTCGGGCGGGCATTCAGGTTCGCATACACCGCAATCGATACATTCATCAGGGTGAATGACCAGCATATTTTCACCTTCATAAAAACAATCTACCGGACATACTTCGACGCAGTCGGTATATTTGCAATTGATGCAGTTTTCATTGACGATATAGGTCATGTCGGTCAATCCCGTAGGCTGAATGCATATTTCGCTATGGCGTTTAGTAAGTGGCTAAGATGTAGCCTAGATAAGATTAAGCTTCAAGACCCAGACGTGCGCGGGCGCTATTTGCCGCATGTCCAGATGCCACATCATCAATATAGAGCAACCCAGCAAGCCGCCGCATAAGCTGAGCCTCGTAATCATGCAATGCACCATCAGCCAGCACGACCATCCAGATCATTTCCATGATAATGGCGCGTTCTTCGGCGTCGGTATCATTACGTATCTGGCGGATGATACCGTGAATTTCGACACGTTCATCATAGTCTTGGCGCGCCTTTTCAATCATATTGTCAATCGCGTCAGGTGCCATGGATAGCTGATGTTCCAGCGCGGCGGCAATTGCGTTACGTTCCGCATCGCCAAGCGTGCCATCGGCCATCGCCGCCTCGATCAAAAGCCCAACAACGGTTTCAGCCCATTCGGCATCATTGTCTGGCGTTTCAGCAACGTCGTTATAGGTTTTTACCCAGCTTGTCAGTTTACTTAGCATCTAGTCCTCGTCTGCCAGATGAATGGCTTTTAATTGGTCTGTTTCGCGGCGCAGTCTTTTGGTGGGGCGGCCACTTCCCCTTGTCCGGTTTTCAAAGCCCTGTTCAGCACGATCATCAGTGCTGGTTCTGATGACTGGCGGCGACAGATCATTATAAAGTTCTGCCGCTTCGGTTGCTGGGCCGCGACGCTGTGCCAGCGCCGCAATCTCTATAACGCGGATGTCATTCTGTTGCACAAAGGTCAGAACCTGACCCACCACCGTGGCACGATGCGGTTTTGTCATCACCTCGCCATTCAAGCGTAATTTACCACTGGCAATGAGCCGTGTTGCGATGTTGCGGGTTTTAAAAAACCGCGCATACCAAAGCCATTTATCAAGCCGTAGCGCTTTTGTGTCATCCGCCAATGGATTATCTTTCAATCAACCATCAGTCCTTTAGTTTCAAATTTGCAAGCACCGCGAATGGTGAATTAGGGTCTGCCTGTTTTTCTGGTGGGCGCCGATTTTGAGACTGGTTACGGGGCGGGTTTTGGGATCGTTTCTTAGCCCCGCCTTTATCGGGTTTGCCACGGGACTGCTGTGATTTTGCGTTTTTCGATTGCCCGTGCTTGCGCTCACCATCAGCTTTGGCAGTAGCATTTGCGTCAGATGATGTCTGTTTGCCTCGATGAGAGGGGCGCTGAGGGCGCGCTTTACGCTTGCGCTCAAAAAGCTGAATGGGCGGCTTTTCCGGATCTTCCGACGCTTCTTCACCAACAATGACACAGCCCAGATCAAGCAACATCATACCCATCTGTTCGCGGGTGGCACCTGCCAGTGACAGCATGTCTTCGGTCGCCTTGAAACTGCCTTCGCGCGCGGCGGTGCGGACCAGCATCGCCACACGTTCAACCATATCCACCCGCATCACCCGGCCACCAAGCCGACGATAGCCGACCGCCAGCCAGAAATTATCATCAACGCCTTGAGTCGTATCAATGGCAACGCGGCCCGCTGGCGGTGCGGCGGCAAAATCATTGCTGGACAGAAACCCCTGATCCAGATTCCACAGCAAGGCGCGCAATGCAATCGGGGCTGGTTTCAGCATTTCCGGCATATACAGACTTTCAACACCAAAGCGGATGCCAAGTCGCGCCAGACGCGGCTTGTCAGCATCATGCATCGCCTTTGTCAGATGCCCGACATCAGCAGTGGGAAGCGAGCCTAGCCGTTCAAACAACATATAGGCAATGCCCCGGGCCGCACCTGTCAAGGCGGCTGGTTCAGATGGTTCGGATGGTTCGGATGGTTCAGTTGTTGTTGAATTTGGCGCAACAGGCGGCGCTGTTTCGATAGGGTCAGCTGTTTCGGCTGGTTTTGGCGGTTCGGCTGGTTCGGGTGACGCCGGAGTTGCAGTCTCTTGTGGTGCGGATGAAGACATGCTCATTGATGGTGCCGCATCAGGCGTAGCAAGGACTGTCAGGCGACCAAGTACCGTTTCGATATGCGCATTTATAAAGGCCGTGAGGCGCGCAACAAGGCGTGTTGTCTGGTCAATCGAAAGCAGATCGCTGGCCAGCAGTTCAGCACGCGGACTGTAGAGGCTGTCGCCCTTGACCAAACGCGCCACAATGGATTCACGCCAGCTGATATTGCCCTTTTCATCCAATTTGAATGCCAGATCAGCCGATCCGGTAAAGGCACGAACACGGCGTTCTATTTCATCGGGAAGACCACGGCGGGCGGCGGCCAGAATTGTTGCCTTTTCTTCGCCCTCGGACAAGGTCGGCATGAAGACAAACCCATCAAGCTGTCCTACATTTTCACCTTCCACAAGAACCGTTCCGTCGGCCTTAACTGATGCCATCAAATTCTTAGTTTCCTTCAGTCTTCTACTCAAATGGGCCGCGCGTTTATCAACAAATCGCTCAGATAGTCTTGAATGCAGACAATCAGACAAGCGATCCTCGATAGCACGTGCACGATCCTGCCATTCTGTGGGGTTGTCTGTCCAGTCAGAACGGTGCGTAATGTAAGTCCAGGTGCGAATATAAGCAAGTCGTGTCATCAAAGTGTCAATATCGCCATCAAGCCGATCAAGCTGCGTCATTGCTTTGGCCACCATATCCGTGCCAAGCACACCATCCTCAACCAGCGCCAGATAGATCGATGCGAGCATTTCATAATGATTTTCATTCAGGCTTTGGCGGAAGTCAGGAACACAGGCCACTTCCCATAAAAGCCGCACCTGGCGTGCGCCTGAGACAGCGTCTTTAATTTCAGGGCGTCCAGATAATGCCAACAGCGCGCGATGATCAAGCGCATCTCCCTTGCGGAACAAAAATGGCAAGGGCGGCGGGGCTTCGAGTGATCCAAGCAGCATATCAACCGAGGTGAAATTCAGATCACGGCTTCGCCAGTAAAAAGCACGTAAAGGCGGAAACCGATGTTGTTCTATCGCTTCGATCATCTCGGGTTCAAGCGCATGGCATCCATCGGTGACGCCAAATGTGCCATCATTGATATGTCGGCCAGCCCGCCCCGCGATCTGTGCCATTTCCGAAGCCGTTAGCTTGCGCATTTTGCGACCATCATATTTGACATCCGCCGCCAAGGAGACATGCGACAAGTCAAGATTCAAACCCATGCCAATAGCATCTGTCGAAACCAGAAAATCAACTTCGCCATTCTGGTATAATTCGACCTGTGCATTCCGGGTGCGCGGACTTAGACGCCCCATGACAACAGCCGCCCCACCTCGCTGACGCCGGACAAATTCGGCAATCTGATAGACATCTGCCGCCGAAAAAGCCACTACCGCCGAACGCCGTGGCAGACGGGTGAGCTTTTTGGGTCCGCTATAGGATAATTGTGACATGCGCTGGCGATAATCAATCTTGGCTTCAGGTAATAATTGCCGCAACAGAGGTGCCGCCGTTTCGGCGCCCATAAATATCGTTTCAAACAGGCCGCGGGCGTGCATGATTCGGTCGGTAAAGACATGGCCACGTTCGCGGTCGCCAGCGAGCTGTATTTCATCAACGCCAACAAATTCGAACCTGCGGTCAGGTAATGCCGCTGCCCCATCGCCAAGTGCCGATAGGGTCAGGGATTCGGGCATAGATTCAACAGTCGCACAAATATAGCGCGCCGATGCCGGAATGATCCGTTCTTCCCCGGTTATCAACCCCACCTTGGCAGCGCCAAGGCGCGCCACCAGCCGATCATAATTTTCGCGCGCCAAAAGCCGCAGGGGAAATCCAATTATACCGCTGGCATAGCCCGTCATCCGCTCAAGCGCGAGATGCGTCTTGCCCGTATTGGTTGGCCCAAGAACCAAAGTCACATTTTCGGCTGAGCTGCGCGCCATGGAAAGATCGATTGAAGTAAACAGGTTAGGAACAAGGTAAACACGTTAATATGCAAAGCCTACAGGCATTTTAACAGCTATGCATGTGAAATCGCTTAGGTGGTCAAACAAAACCCCGCCGGAGGTGCCGACGGGGTTTTGTTTGATTTAGTCATAAGGCTTTTGCGTATGACGCGAACTTAGGCCGCGGCCAGTTGGCGCAGAACGTAATGGAGAATACCGCCATTTTTGAAATAGGTGGCTTCACCATCAGTATCGATTCGTGCCAGAAGCGTTACATTCTGGCTTGCGCCAGCAGCATTGGTAAAGGTCGCTTGTACCTGCATGCCTGCCGAGACGCCCTCAGCAAGACCTGTCAAGGACACGCTTTCGGTACCATCAAGACCCAGGCTTTCGCGGCCAACACCATCAGGGAACTGTAAAGGCAAAACGCCCATTCCGATCAGATTCGAGCGGTGAATACGCTCAAAGCTTTCAGCAATCACAGCCTTTACGCCCAGAAGACGCGTGCCTTTGGCCGCCCAGTCACGACTGGAACCAGTGCCATATTCCTTGCCCCCAATGACAATCAACAACGTGCCTTCATCAGCATAGCGCATTGCCACATCATAAAGCGGTGCCACATCACCCGACGGCACATGCCGCGCAAAGCCACCCGTGGTGCCCTCTGCGGCCATATTTTTTAGCCGGATATTGGCAAAGGTGCCACGCATCATGACCTTGTGATTGCCTCGCCTGGACCCAAACGAGTTGAAGTCAACCGGACGCACCTGATGATCGGTAAGAAAATCTGCCGCCGGTGTATCACGCGCAATCGACCCTGCTGGGGAAATATGATCGGTGGTGATCGAGTCGCCAAGCAATGCCAGAATACGTCCATTTTCAATGTCGCTGGCACCAGCTGGCACATCAAGGCTCATACCTTCGAAATAAGGCGGGTTCTGCACATAGGTCGAGCCATCATCCCAGTTGAATGTTAAGCCAGCAGAGGTCTTGATTGCCTGCCATTCGGCCGTGCCTTTGAACACATCGGCATAGCGTTCGCGGAACATTTCGGCAGAAATCACCTGATCAACAACCTTGCGGATATCGTCATTTGATGGCCATAGGTCGCGCAGATAGACGTCATTGCCATCCTTGTCCTGACCAAGCGGATCATCATTCATGACCTTACTGACAGACCCAGCAAGCGCATAGGCGACAACCAATGGCGGTGAGGCCAGATAGTTGGCGGCAACATGCGGGCTGATGCGGCCTTCAAAGTTCCGGTTGCCTGACAAAACCGAGGTGACCGTCAGACCCCCCTCTTCAACCGCCTTGGCAAGCGGGGCATCAATCGGGCCTGAATTACCAATACAAGTTGTGCATCCATAGCCGACCGTGTGGAAACCAAGCGCATCCAGATGTGAGGTCAGACCCGCCTTATCAAGATAGGCCGATACCACCTGACTGCCAGGTGCCAGTGATGTTTTTACCCATGGTTGAACTGTCAAACCGCGTTCATGCGCGGCCTTGGCAACCAGACCTGCCGCGACCAGAACCGACGGATTAGACGTATTGGTACATGAGGTGATCGCCGCAATGACAACATCACCATCGCTGAGGCTGTAGTCAGTCCCATCAATAGCCATCGATTTAGGTGTAGTCCGCCCTGTTGCATCAGCAAGGGTGCTGGCAAAAGACGCTGCCACATCCGGCAAAGCGACGCGATCCTGCGGGCGCTTCGGCCCTGCCATTGACGGGACAACCGAGGCAAGATCAAGCGATAATATATCGGTGAAATGCGGATCAGCCGCATCACTGTCACGCCACATGCCCTGAGCTTTGGCATAGGCTTCGACAAGTGCCACACGGTCATCATCACGACCTGTTAGACGCAGATAGTTCAAGGCTTCATCATCAATCGGGAAAAAGCCACAAGTGGCGCCATATTCAGGTGCCATATTGGCAATGGTCGCGCGATCAGCCAAAGATAGCTGGTCAAGGCCAGAGCCAAAAAATTCGACAAATTTGCCAACAACGCCGCGCTTGCGCAAGGCTTCGACAATCATTAGCACCAGATCCGTCGCCGTGGCGCCTTCGGGGAGTTTACCATCCAGACGGAATCCGATTACATCAGGCACCAACATCGAAATAGGCTGGCCAAGCATGGCCGCCTCGGCCTCGATACCGCCAACACCCCAGCCCAGTACAGCCAAGCCATTGACCATGGTCGTATGGCTGTCGGTACCAACTACCGAGTCAGGATAGGCAACGGTTTCGCCATCTTCATCACGTGTCCAGACGGTTTGCGCCAGATATTCAAGATTGACCTGATGACAAATGCCAGTGCCCGGTGGCACAACGCGGAAATTATCAAAAGCACCTGCGCCCCAGCGCAAAAATTCGTACCGTTCCTTGTTTCGAGTAAATTCAAGCGCGGTATTTTTAGCCGCCGCATCTGGGCCGCCTGCATAATCGACCATAACCGAATGATCAATCACCAGATCAACAGGCGATAGCGGATTGATTTTTTCGGGATTGCCACCAATCGTTCCCATCGCATCGCGCATCGCTGCCAGATCGACAACTGCCGGAACGCCGGTAAAATCCTGCATGAGAACGCGGGAGGGGCGAAAGGCGATCTCGCCGCCCTCGCCGCTATCAGCCCAGTTTGCCAGCGCCTCAATATCGGCGGCCGTGACCGAACTTTCATCCTGATTACGAAGCAGATTTTCCAGCAAAACCTTTAGTGAAAATGGCAAACGTGCCAATGACGGATAGGTCTTGGCAAGGCTGGCTAGCGCGTAATAACGATATGTTTTGCTGCCGACAGTCAGATTAGCACGGCACGCGTCACGCAATGTCTTTGACATGGCGGTTTCCCCTTTACGGTTGAACTTCACAAATAACAGAGCTGGCCAGCATGAGGAGCGCCTCAACGCGGTCATTGACCTTATAGCGCGTTCTGCATGTTTTTTCCAGATGGAATTTTTGAAAACCACTAGACCAAAGGCCGATTTGGCAGGTAAACATGCGGCATGGCTAGTGATGATACATCTATGCGCATGCATTCGGGGCTATGGCTTGACGCGGTGACGATTATGCGCGGCATCAGGCCCGTTATTCATGATTTCAGCAACCATCTTGATTATGGTCAGCTTGGGCTTGTGCATGGGGGCAATGGCGCAGGCAAAACAACCCTGTTGCGGGCGATTGCCGGACGGATTCCTGTGGCAAGCGGTATCATTAGATGTGCGGCGGCGGCAGGCAGAACCGCCAGCGGTGATGCGGCACGGCTGTATGTTGGGCATCAAGATGGCCTGTCCAGCCTGATGAGCGGGCGTGAGAATCTGCAAAGCTGGGCAGCGATGACAGGCTATGGTGATAAGCAGAAGATTGAGGTAGCACTGGCGGTGCTTGGCTGTATGGATTTTGCCGACAGCATGGTGCGTTCATTGTCACGCGGACAAAGGCGGCGGCTGGCTCTGGCACGGTTGATGCTTGGTCCGGAAACAGCTTTATGGCTTTTGGATGAACCCAATGTAGGGCTTGATGATGATGCAAATGACGCGCTGGCCAGAATCATATGTGCGCATATTGGCAACGGCGGCATGGTGCTGGCGGCAACGCATCTTGATCTGGTTGCAAAGCTTGGCACCAAACGGCAGATTTGGACGCTAGGGCAAAAGGCGCATAAAGATGCATAACTTTCACGCCCAGATAAAACGTGATCTGACCATTGGCTGGCGTAACCGGCAAGATGTTGCGGTCATGCTGATTTTCTTTGTCATTATTATCGCGCTATTTCCGCTGGCCTTTGGCCCGTCGGCGGCGATATTGGAACCGCTGGCCGTACCGATCATCTGGATCGCGGCCTTGTTATCGATTCTGGCCGGATTTGACGGGCTGTTTGCCGATGATGTGCGTGATGGCTGGCTTGACCAGATCAGCATTCCGGTGGTTGATGTTGTGTCTGGCGAACCGCCAATGGGCAGTTTTTATCAGCTGGGGCTGTATGCGGTGGCCAAGGCCATGGCGCATTGGGTGAAAACCGGGGTGCCGTTGTTGCTGACAACGCCTTTGATGGCGATCATGTTACATATGCCACTGCATCAATTAGGTGCGTTAATGGTGGCACTGGCAGTGGGAAGTTGCAGTCTGACCTTGCTGGGGATCATTGGCGCGGCATTGGCGCAAGGGGCGCGACGCGGCGGCGGGCTGATGGCTTTGCTGGTTCTGCCATTGGCGGTACCCGTGCTGATTTTCGGCGTTATGGCATCGCAGCCAGACATGTCTGTGATCGTGACGCCGCATCTGATGCTATCGGGAGCGCTGGCGATGCTGTTGCTGGCACTGGCCCCGCCAGTGGCGGCGATGGCACTGAGTGAGAGTGACGGTGGTAGCGGATCATGAAGCTGGATATTGTGATTTCAACAAAAAGGGCTATATCACACGGGCATGTTTGATTTTATGGCAAACCCAACGCGCTTTATGCGCATCGCCGACTGGCTATTCCGCCCGCTGTTATTGGTAACAGCGGTAACGATGGCCTATGGGCTTTATCTGGGATTGTTTGCGTCGCCGCCCGATTACCAGCAAGGCGAAACCGTGCGGATTATCTATATACATGTGCCATCCGCATGGCTGGCGTTATTTGGCTATGTTGGGCTGGGTCTATGCGGCTTGTTCTATATTGTCTGGCGGCATCCGCTGGCTGATATTGCGGCGCGTGCCATAGCGCCTGTTGGGGCGATGTTTGCCTTTCTGACATTGGTTACCGGTGCCTTGTGGGGCAAGCCGATGTGGGGCGCATGGTGGGTATGGGATGCGCGACTGACCTCGATGTTGATCCTGTTTTTCTTTTATCTTGGGGTGATCGCGCTGGCGAATGGCTTTGACCGTCCCGAACGTGGCAGTCGTCCCGCCGCCTTGCTGGCGTTGGTCGGGCTGGTCAATGTGCCGATTGTCAAATTTTCAGTCGATTGGTGGCATACATTGCATCAACCTGCCAGTATTCTGCGACGCGGAGGGCCAGCTATTGATGCGTCGATGCTGACGCCGCTTATTCTGATGCTGATCGCCTGTCATGGCTATTTCGCACTCGTTGTCATTTTGCGGATGCGGGCACTGATTGCCGCACGGCGGATCGCCAATATCGAACTGAAACGTCTTGGCAATGATGGTGGCATATGATGGGCAATCTGTTCGAGATGGGACAATTTGGCGGGTTTATTTGGGCAAGCTATGCGATTGCGGCGCTGGCGCTGGGATGGATGTTCATTGCCAGTTGGGCACACGCAAGAAAGCTGGCAAAGCAGCTCAAAAATGAAACAGGCGGTAGTGGCGGTAATGGCGAAAGTGCCGACTGATCGCCAGCACCCCTAGCTGGTGCGCCGACGCCCACCCCGACGACGGCCACCTTCAAGCGCGGGGGCGTCTTGGGCTGTCAGAATACGTTCAGGTAAGGTAACTGCGGCGGCCAGCTTGGCATAGGGGTCGCTTTTATGCGGTATCGCCATGGCCTTGACGAAATGATCCTGAAATGATGGTTCAATCGCCGTTTCGATTTTTTCAATATTGCGCACAGCCTGTTCAATTTCAGCACGCGCGCCTTTGTTCAGCAAGGCCATACGCGCGCCCGCACCAGCCGAATTGCCTGCCGCGCGGACATTATCCAGCTCGCAATCGGGAATCATGCCAAGCACCATCGCATATTTGGGATCAATATGTGTGCCAAAGGCACCCGCCAGCACAACCTTGTCGATCTGGTCAATATTGATTTTGTCCATCAACAGGCGGAAACCAGCATACAGGGCAGCCTTGGCAAGCTGGATCGCGCGCACATCATTCTGAGTGACCGTCACAGTATCGCTGACACGATAGCGGAAAGTTCGATCATCAGCCTCAATCCGTGGGCTGATAGCAGCTTTATCGCCATCGATCACGCCATCCATAGTGATGATGCCAGACAAATACATTTCAGCCAAAATTTCAATAATGCCCGAGCCACAAATACCGCTAATACCCGTGGATTTTACCGCATCGTTAAAGCCGTCTTCATCTGACCATTGATCGACGCCAATCACACGAAAACGGGGTTCCAGCGTTACGGGGTCAATACGGACACGTTCAATCGCCCCCGGGGCGGCACGTTGTCCAGACGAGATTTGCGCCCCTTCAAAAGCTGGCCCTGTAGGTGAGGACGTGGCCAGAAGCCGATCACGATTGCCAACAACAATCTCGGCATTGGTGCCAACATCGACAAGCAATGTCATTTTATCAGTTTTCTGCGGCGCTTCGGCAAGCACGACACCTGCCGCATCTGCCCCGACATGCCCCGCAATACAAGGTAGGATATAGGCGCGCGCACCCTGATTCAAAGCCAGACCAAGATCACTGGCTTTCAGATTAAGCGCCGTATCAACAGCCAATGCGAATGGCGCGCCACCAAGTTCCAGCGGATCAATGCCCAAAAGCAGATGATGCATGACCGGATTACCAACAAGCACAATTTCAACCACATCGTCACTGGTCATGCCCGCCTGTTCGGCGGCACCATCAATAAGCGTTTGCAAACCCGCAATGACCGCCTTGGTCATTTCGGCTGGCCCATCCGGATTCATGATGCCGTAAGACACCCGACTCATCAGATCTTCGCCAAACCTAATTTGTGGGTTCATCGCACCCGTTGAAGCCAGTACCACGCCCGTGGCCATATCGCAAAGATGCGCCGACATGGTTGTCGATCCCACATCGATAGCAACGCCAACAACATTTTCTTTCAATCCCGGCCAGATACCCGACACATGACAGCCATCACGCAAGGCCACAGTCACATGCCATTTCCCCTCACGCAGAACAGGTTGCAATTGTTGAAGGATATGCAAATCACAGGTGATGTCACCCGTTACGCGATCTGGCCATTGCTGGGCTAATGCTTCGGCCAGACGACGAAAATCACCTGACGGTTCATGCATATCAGGCTCGCGCACTTCGACCAGGCATAGGCGCACAACCGGATCCATTTCGATCTGGCGTTCGTCTGCCGCCTTTCGAACAAGCTGGTTATGTACCTGACTTTCAGGCGGCACATCGATTACCGCATCAGCAAGCAGGATAGATTGGCAAGATAGCCGACGACCATCAGACAGGCCGCGTTTATCGGCATAGCGGGCTTCAACCGCCGTTACCGCGCCCAGACTATTGGCGCCGGATACAATGCCATGTTTGGCAAATTCACCTGTACCAACATTGATCTGACAGCGCCCACACATTGCCCGGCCACCACATACCGAATCGATGTCAACACCCAGCGAACGCGCCGCTTGCAACACCGTTGTGCCATGCGCGACCATGCCTTGACGGCCTGACGGCGTGAAGACGATTTTAATATCAGCTTGGACAGCGTCAGGTGAATCGGCGGAGGTTGTATCAGTGCTCATATGGTTTGCCTATTGTAACAGGATATGCCCCTAGGCACTGCGGCTACGACGTGTCTGACGACGTTCGCGGCCACCTGATCCTGCGGCAACAGGTTCGCGAAAGCGCTTGATCCAGTTACGGCATTCAGGGTCATTACCATTCATGACATTAGCACCCATTATACCTGTCATTTCTTCAGAATGAAGCGGATTCATGATTGCCGATGTCATGCCAGCACCAGCGGCCATTGAAAGAAAGGCAGCATTCATGCCATGCCGATTAGGCAGACCAAAGGAAATATTGGACGCACCACATGTTGTGTTCACCTTGAGTTCATTACGAAGCCGGATGATCAGGTCAAGCGCCGAACGCCCCGCCATATTGATTGCGCCTACTGGCATAATTAGGGGGTCAACAATGACATCTTCGCGCGGAATACCGTAATCTTCGGCACGTTCAACAATCTTTTTGGCGACTTCATAGCGAACGTTCGGGTCTTCGGAAATACCCGTTTCGTCATTTGAAATCGCAACAACAGCCGCACCATATTTTTTGACCAGAGGCAGAACAACTTCAAGACGTTCTTCTTCGCCTGTTACCGAGTTAACCAAGGGCTTGCCTTTATAGACTGACAAGCCTGCCTCAAGCGCGGCAACGATCGAGCTATCAATCGCCAGCGGCACATCGACAACATCCTGAACCAGCTTGATTGATTCTGCCAGAATGGCTGGTTCGTCAGCCATCGGAATGCCCGCATTCACATCAAGCATCGTCGCACCAGCTTCAACCTGTGCGACAGCGTCTGAAATAACCCGTGAATAGTCACCAGCCGCCATTTCGGCCGCAAGTAATTTACGCCCGGTTGGATTGATGCGCTCGCCAATGACGCAAAAGGGAGCCTCAAAACCAATGATGATTTCCTGTTTATCTGATGAAATAAGCGTTTTGGTCATTTGCACAAACTTTCCAATGATGACGTCCCAATTCTTATATTAAAATTCTTAGCGTCCGCCTGTTCCGATCTTTTGTTTTTTTTCGACAATAAATGATATTAAGACACACAAAAGAAAGCCAAACGCAATTATCAACGTCAACTGACGCTACAATTTTCAGTCAGCCGATTGGTTGCAAGCATGGTTTCTGACAGCGCACTAACACCAGCGGCCACCATAGTCTGCAGCGCATTCTTTTAGGCTGATTTACGAGCCGTGTTACCGAGATTGACTGGGCGGAAATTGGCATGAATCAGGTTGTCATTTATGGGTAGAATGCCAAGCGCCAAACAGACATCACGGGTTATGAATGGCTTGTTCAAGGTATAAAAATGAAACTGATCGACGCCTTCATCCATCAAATCAGCACAGATATCAGTCGCTACAACAACCGATAATATTTCCTCTACGCTGTTTCGTTTTGCCATGGCAAATTCATGCGCCAGGCTGGCTGGAATGCTGGCACCGCATCGCGCCGCGAAAAGTTTGGCTTTTTCCCAGTTTTCGATAGGCAGAACCCCCGGCACAATCGGTGCATCAATGCCTGCTTTAGCAGCACGGTCACGAAACCGCAAAAACATCTCAGGATCAAAAAAGAACTGCGTAATGGCCCCTGTTGCCCCTGCATCAATCTTGCGTTTCAGCCAATCAATATCAGCCCCATTATACGTCGCATCAGGATGCGGTTCTGGATAGGCACCAACCCATATTTTATCAAAATTGCGCTTTGCCAATGCGGCTACAAGCTCAGCTGAGTCCATAAAGCCATTCGGCGTTGGTACAAATCGGCTTGTGCCCTGTGGCGCATCACCGCGCAATGCGACGATCTGCTTTATCCCTGCATCGAGATAGCCCTTTGCAACATCCATCACCTGATGACGTGTCGCATCAACACATGTTAGATGCGCTGCTACATCTACATTCCATTTCTGGGCAATCGTTTTTGTCATATCCCTTGTCAAATCGCGTGTGCTGCCATTAGCCCCATATGTGACCGATACAAATTCAGGATGAAACGGAAGCAGCATATGCAAGGTTTCCCATATGGCAAAACTTGCGCTCAGCGATTTTGGCGGGAAAAATTCAAATGATATTTTTGGTTTTTTGTTATCCGCCATGTCCATATTCCCGTGTTACAACAATTTCTGTTATGTCCAATTTCAATTGATATGGATTGTCACATAGTCAAAAAAATGACACAATCTCATAATAATCATAATAATTATGAGGAATGATCGTGAATATTGAATTACGTCATTTGCGTAGCATCATGGCTATACATAACGCCGGATCGCTTCAGGCGGCGGCAACACAGCTTCATGTGACACAATCGGCATTATCGCATCAAATAAAAGGCATTCAGGATCAGATTGGCGTTGATCTGTTTATCAAGAACGTAAAACCAATGCGCCTGTCACCCGAAGGCATGCGATTTCTTCATGCCGCTGAGAAGATTCTGCCTGAGATTGAGGCCCTTAAAGCTAACTTTGAGGATTTGCAGGATGGCAGAGCTGGGCGACTTCATATTGCGATTGAATGCCATGCCTGTTTTGAATGGCTGTTTCCCGTGATTAATATGTTCCGCGAAGATTTTCCCGATATTGACATCGATATTCGCCCCGGTTTTGCTTTTCGTGCCCTGCCCGCACTTCATGAAGGCGAGATTGATGTTGTGATTTCGTCTGACCCTGAAGACATTAGCAACATTGAATTTCACGATCTATTTTCTTATGCGCCAACCTTTATTGCCGCAACAAGTAATCCGCTTGCCAAAAAGCCCTTTATTGAAGCAGCTGATTTTACCGATCAGGTGCTTATCACCTATCCGGTGGAACGCAACCGACTTGATATTTTCAGTCAAGTTCTGATTCCCGCAAAGGTCGAACCAAAATCAATACGACAAGTCGAGCTGACCGCGATCATTCTGTTGCTGGTAGATGCCAATAAAGGTGTTTCGGTTTTGCCTGACTGGGTCATTACATCGGCTGAGATGAGCAAAAGCACCGTCACCAAACCCATTACAAAACGAGGTTTGACACGCAAACTATATGCCGCCACACGCAAAAGCGACCAAGACAAACCGTTTATTCAGCGTTTCATTGAGCTTAGCCGTGACGGAACAACATTTATCACGCCTCGTCAAACCGCAGATATAGCGGGTGTTACATCCGGCTAAGATTATGCGACAAGCGCTTCAAAGCCACCTTTTGGTAATGTTTTGATATGTCCGTCAGCAATAGCCTGAGCATAGGCCGCGGTTTTGGCAAAACCGCCAAAGGGATAGAAATGGAAATGCTTTATCATGCAATCCTTGTCGGTTGCCATGCCCTCGGCAAGGTCATCAAGCAATATATGCGGTGATTGCACCGTCATTAATTTGGCCACATTTTTTGCCTGTTTGGCGATAAAGCGCATTGATGGGCCAATGCCAGACACCTGGGCAAAGCGGAACAAAGTCTTGATCGTGGCAGGTCCCGGAATGCCAACACGAATTGGCAGATTATTACCAGCTTCACGGATCGATTTTTCCCATGCCAGAACAATATCAGCCTCAAAACAGAATTGGGTTTCGATATAGAGATTCAACCCATCCCGCTTCGCCAGATCATTTTTCAGCCCAAGCGCTTCGACAATTTCTTCATCACTGATGTCAGGGCTACCTTCGGGGTGACCTGCCACGCCAATATTGTTAATGCCATATTTCTGGATCAAGCCGGTGTTCAGCACTTCGATGCTAGAGGCAAACTGGCCAACCGGATTGTCAACACCACCGCCAATGACCAGAACCTCGCTGACGCCTGCTTTTTGCGTAAAGGCAGACAATAGCGCATCAAGCTGGTCGGTATCTTTCAACGAGCGGGCGGCCAGATGCGGCACCGGATTCATACCATCATTATGCAAGCGTTCGGCAACAGCCACCGTATCCATCGGATCACTGCCAGGCAGGAACGTGACATTGACGGTCGTCCCAGGTGCCAGACAATCGGCAAAACTGTCAATTTTCGATGCCCCATTTGGCGTCACTTCGATTGACCAGTCGGATGCGGCGGCTTGAATTTGTTCAATAGTTGCGGCCATGCGTAACCCTCAAAAAATCACATATAATGTTATCTGAATGCGACACTATAGAGATCGCATATGTTTTTAAACCAATAAAGCAATCAATACATCGTCTTTTCCTATCAATCAGGATGGCTTGACGACGCCTTTCTATCTTCCATTTGCGACATCTAGAATATAAGACATTCCATACAAACCCAACTGCAAAACCAGCCAGATAGCCAGTATCTAACTGGCTGGCTGAAACCCGCCATTTTCGACCAATAATTTGACCCTTTCGGATGGATAGTCACTTTCCAGCTTTTCGGCATGTATCCGGACTTCTGCATCAAGGTCTTCGCCGCATGCGACCGGATCAGCACGGCGCCATTCAGCCAGATAATCATCTGTTGCGTCAGCACCATCACGCATCGCCGCCGCGTCAATCGCAATTGAAAAACGTTTGGACAGTTCGATTTTTGCCTGTTCCCGATTGCGTCCACGCCCCCGTTCGGCAATCACCTGAGCCGGAATATCGCGCCAATAAAGGGTAATAAGATTAGCCATGTCAGTTCCTTGTCAGATTAGTTCAGATTAGTTCAGATTAGCTATGTGCCACGCTAGCCGTCTGGCTGGCGGTGAAAATAAAATCGGTAAAATCACCATATCCGGCGAAACGGTATTCAAAATCAAGTTCTAACATCGCCGCCGCCGCACGTGCTTTTTCCTGTAAGGCCGGATCATGGGTCTGGGCGATGTAAAGTACGCGTTTGTAATTGCCAAAATACATGTTGCGTAATTGTGGATGCTGGCGCAATCCCATGCCTTTCATGACCAGACGTTCAAAATGGCGCACCATATAGTCAGTCAGGAAAAAGGTGCCCAGTTCAGCTTCCATTTCAGCATCAAAATCAGGTTTGCCCATGAACATTTCATAGCAATGCGGACCGGGAATACGCGGGATTGATTCGGACGCTAAATAGGCATCCAGTTCGCCGCCTGTGCCACAATCACCATATATCACAACGATGTCACGATTTGTTTTTCTGGCTTTATCGACTTTTCGCCGGAGACCCGGGACAATTTTTTCAGGATGATTATGCCATGCAGCAGGCAAGCAAGTGAGCTCGACAGAGCCAGCTGGTAGCTGTTTGGTGATATCAAGAATTTCACGCGCCAAGGCACCGCAGGCAATCATCAGGACACCTGCCGGTGCATCGGCATGTGTGGCCGGTACATCGGCATGTGTGGATGGGCTAGCCAACCGCCTGTTCTTTGGCACGGCGTGCCGCAATCATTTCCTTGGCCGTTTCAACAGCAACAGCCGCATCACGGCAATAGGCATCAGCACCCACTGAATCGGCAAAGGCTTCGTTCAACGGCGCGCCGCCAACAAGCACGATATAATCATCGCGGATGCCTTTTTCGATCATCGCGTCAACAACGACTTTCATATATGGCATTGTTGTTGTCAGCAAAGCCGACATGCCAAGAATGTCCGGCTTATGTTCTTCGAGTGCCTCAAGGTAGTTTTCAACCGGATTATTAATGCCAAGGTCAATGACGTCAAAACCAGCCCCTTCAAGCATCATCGAGACAAGGTTCTTGCCAATGTCGTGAATATCGCCTTTGACCGTGCCAATAACCATTGTACCAACACGCGGCGCACCAGTTTCAGCCAGAAGCGGTCGCAACACAACCATGCCGGCCTTCATAGCATTGGCGGCCATCAAAACCTCAGGCACAAACAGAATACCATCGCGGAAATCAATGCCGACAATCGTCATGCCTTCGACAAGGGCTTTGGTCAGAACCTCATAGGGTGTCCATTTACGACCAAGCAGAATATTCACGCCTTCAACAATTTCGTCCTGCAGACCATCATAAAGATCATCATGCATCTGCTGGACAAGTTCATCGTCATCTAGGTCAGCAAGGATAATTTCATCTTCATCAGCCATAATGTGACTCCTGCATCAGGCTTTCGCCTCTGATTGAACCTCAGTCGCATGTTACCATGCCAGTTTGGAAGCGGAACTGCCGCCATCATTCTGAATTCTTGCGATATTCATTTATGAAAATGTGAAACTGACACGACTTTTTCTGCTGCTTTTCCGACATCCTGTCTGAATCAGCCTCACAATTAGGTTTTTTTGACCAGCAAACAGCCGGACATAATTCCTAATCTTCGATTTGATGCTTTTGCAAAAGCGGCACACTGATGATGACAAAAATCAATGAAATGCCCGTGATGCCAAAGACTTTGAAAGTGATCCAGTCATCGGTGCTGAGAGCACGCCACGCAATTTCGTTCGCCACTGCCGTGGTCAGGAACATGAGCGCCCATAACCAGGTTATCAATCCCCAGCCTTTGTCGGTCAGTTTCATCTGGCCACCCATGATTGCGGCTAGTGGGTTGCGCCCCATAAGCCGACCACCAGCAATCGCCGCTGCCAAAAGCAAAGTTACCACCGTCGGTTTGATCTTGATGAATAGCTCATTATCAAAATAGAGCGACAAGCCGCCAAAAAATACCAAAGCCAGACATCCAAAGGCAGCCATCATCGGTATCCGACGTTCTAGCCGCCAGCTGATGGCCAGCGCAACAAGTGTCGCCCCCACCAGCACTTTGATGCTGAACATCAAATCATGATAAAGATAATTTGCCCCAAAGAATAACAGTAAAGGCCCCATATCAAGCAGAAAACGGCGCCCAGAATGCGCTGGTTTTTTATCGGTGCTGTCGGCGTGTGTGTTGGTATCTGTCACAATATTTTCCCTTAAAAAATCAGGCGGCTATTTGCGCTGCCATTGCCTCGCAGGCGGTTGCAGTTTCACGGATAAGCTGGCCACCATCGGCCGAACGCAAGCGCGCCTCTTCGCCAAGGCAACGGCGCCAAAGTTTGGCACCGCGCTGGCCATTATAAAGGCCAAGCATATGGCGGGTGATCGCATGAAGCGGGACGCCAGCGGCGGTTTTTTCATTGGCATAATCAGCCATGCTGGTAGCTATGTTAGCGCGGTTGGGCACAGCAGTACCAAACAAATCATGTGCAATATGCGCTAGCATCATCGGCGTTTTATAGGCGACACGCCCCAGCATCATACCCGCAAAATATGGTGCCAGTTCGCGGACTGTATCCAGCGTTACGATGCCGCCATTGATATGAATATCAATTTGAGGAAACGCGCCAACAAGGCGTTTGACACGATCATAATCCAAAGGTGGAATATCGCGGTTTTCTTTGGGGCTGAGACCTTTTAGCCACGCTTTACGAGCATGCACATATAGCAATGTGACACCCGCTTCACCCACCGCATGGGTGAAAGCATCAAGGCCGGTTTCGGAGTCCATATCATCGATACCAATTCGGCATTTGACCGAAACTGGGACATTGAAGTCCCCCGTGACCGATGCCATGGCTGTGCAACATGCGGCAACCAATTCAGGTTCTGCCATAAGACAAGCGCCAAAACGACCAGATTGTACGCGATCTGACGGACAACCCACATTCAGATTAATTTCAGCGAATCCGTAATCCAGCGCGATTTTGGCTGCTTTTGCCAGTTTTTCCGGATCGCTACCACCAAGTTGTAAAGCCAGAGGATGTTCAGCCGTATCATGACCTAGCAAGCGTTCACGATCGCCATGGATAATTGCATCGGCGGTCACCATTTCGGTAAATAGCAACGCATCAGGCGTAACAAGGCGCAGGAAAAAACGGCAATGCCGATCTGTCCAATCCATCATCGGTGCCACCGATAAACGGCGATCAATATGGTGCCCATTCTGGTTAGTCATGCGTGCCTTATACGACAAAAAATCTAAAAAATCTAACCTTGAGGAGATGTTGGTTTTTTACCCTAGATGGCGGCAAAAGGATTGCGACCTTTGGGATCATCGACCGCCAGCACAAAGGCATCAGGATCATGGCCAATTTCTCTGTCCAGCCGTGCGCGTGCTGTTTCGGCATCAACCCAGCCAGCACCGGTGATCGCCTGCCAGCTATAGGCACCATCAAAATCAAGAATACGTGCCAGAATTTTATGTTGATCCAAACCAGCGTTGATATGAATGAATATCGCACCAGCATCAGCTTCGCCGCGGCGCACCAGAACGCAATCGATTAGTTCCTGACTGGCATAGCGTAATGCCGCCGCAACCAACATGCCCGACTTCAGCCGCGCCATGTCAGCTGACCTGTGGCCTAGCAGAACGCAAAACCCGGATTAATAGACTAGAAGTCACTGCACCGGCCTTTTTGTTCCCAGTCGCCGTAGCGGGTTGGTTCCGGACCCTTGGGACCGTTACGTTCAACCGGCACCGATGTTTTAGCCGCCGCCACATCGAGCTTTACAGGCTTTTCACCATCGTCAGAGGACGCGTCAGTCGTGTTTTTCTTGTCTCGTGCCATGTTAACGTATATGCCCTTTATCACCGTCAAAAACAAGGCGGCTCGGCATAATGCCGATTAAAGGCATCACATATGGTGATGCTGGCTGTTTAACAGACAGTTCGTGAAGCACCTTTTGACGATGGAACACCCGATGAATGATGACGCCCCCCAAAAAGCAGCCCCAGAATTACCAACCTTAAAATTAAAGCCAAAAACAAATAAGACTGGCGCAAAGACTGGCGTAAAGAGTGGCGCAAAACCACGTTCAAAGCCCATGGCCAAACACGGTGCAAAACCGGACACCGCCAAGACGAAGGCACATACCAAGCCCAAACAAGAAAAACCAGATACGCAATCGATGCTGAAAAGCCGTCAGATATGTTTTGAATTGCTGTGCGCTGTTGAAGAGGGAAGCCAGCTTGACCATGCGCTCAAAGCTCAGGAAGATATAAGCACGCTTGATGACCGTGACCGCCGCTTTGTGCGCTTGCTGGCAACTACCTGTCTGCGCCGTCGTGGACAAATCGAAAAGATTATCGCGCCCATGATTTCGCGGCGGCCTTTTGGAGCCCAAGCACATGCAAACTTGATACTGCTGATGGGCGCGGTGCAGTTGCTTATTTTGAAAACAGGCGCGCATGCCGCCGTCGACAGTACTGTTGAATTGATGCGCCAAGCTGGCTTTGAGCGGCTGTGCGGGATGGCTAATGCCGTCATGCGGCGTTTGACACGTGAAGGCGATGCCCGCTTTGAAACCACAGCGCCGATCGATAATCTGCCTGACTGGCTGTTGCAAAGCTGGAACGAGCATTGGGGTCATGACACCACCAGCAAACTTGCCGATATGGCGATGAATCCGCCGCCGCTTGATATTTCGGCCAAAGCCAATCCCGAAGCCTTGGCAAGTAAGCTGGAAGGCGAATTGATTGATAATTACACGATCCGCCGCGCTTTTGATGGTGATCCATCGCGTCTTGCCGGATTTGCCGACGGTGAATGGTGGGTTCAGGACGCCGCCGCCGCCCTGCCAGCACGGCTACTAGGTGACATCGCGGGGAAAGATGTAATTGATTTATGCGCTGCTCCGGGTGGAAAAACAGCTCAGCTAATCGCCGCTGGTGCCAATGTCACCGCCATCGATAGTGGCCGCAAACGGGTCGATCGCTTGCGGCGCAACCTTGGTCGCCTTGGCATGAAAGCCACGCTGAAACAAGCTGATGGACGCCAGTTCGTGCCAGATTTGCCTGTTGATGCCATTCTACTTGACGCGCCCTGTTCGGCAACAGGCACCTTGCGTCGTCGCCCCGATATTTTAGGACGTCGCCAGCCCGAAGACATAGAATCTTTGCAGAATTTGCAATGGGAGCTGACAACGACTGCACTTGGCTGGCTTAAGGCCGGAGGCAGGCTTGTCTATGCCACCTGTTCCCTACAACCTGAAGAAGGTGAAGAGATGATCGCCGCGATCATCGAAGCAGGTGAAGATAAAATTGTCATCGATCCGATAACGCCCGCACAAGCAGGGATTTTTGCGCGTTCGCTGACCGAAGCAGGCACTTTGCGTATCCTGCCGCATCAATATGATGATATTGGTGGTGTGGATGGATTTTTTGCCGCACGGCTTATTGCACTGGTGTAACAGGCTTTAAATGACGCATGATAGGCTATGCAGAGGATATGTTTAAGCATTGTGAATAGTCGGAATTATCTGCATGCCATTTGCTGAATGTTGGCTTTCTGCATTAAAGTTCTTTGGGACAACCTCTGGATACAGCGTATATCTATTGCATGACATCGCATGAAAATTACATCACGCCGGGGCATAGCAAGGCATGGAAGATAGGAAAGCTGGAACAGCTGTTCCGTCGCAGTGGCCTGTTTCGCTGGCCACTAGCACGGCATGAGCGCGCGATAATCAATGGCGGTTTGCAGGATAACTGGCGTGGCAATGCTGCTGATGGATCAGTGTTTCTGGGCGCGGCACATGCCGATAGCGAACAAAGCCAAGCTTTTCACAATTTTCACTGGCTTCGCGATTTACGGGCGCGGGGCGGCAATGATGCCCGCACAGCCGCACGCGGGCTTATCGAAACTTGGCTAGACAAAAATAGCAACTGGCACCCCAATCGCTGGCAACCCGATATAATGGGTACACGCATATCCAACCTGTTATTCTGTTATGGGTGGTATGGCGAATCCGCATCGGAAGATTTTCAAAGCAAACTGGCCGCGTCGATTGCCCGACAAGCACATTGTCTGGCATTGGACTGGCGGCGGCTGAACAATAAAGACAGCCAGATCACCGCGCTAAAAGGACTAGCCATTGCCGAAGCCACGCTTGGCTGTTCAACAGATGAGATGCAAGCGCTGATTGATATTGCCATGCCGCGCATTGAAGCCCGCCTTTTTGATGATGGTGGTCATAAAAGCCGGATGCCAGAAACGCATTTTTATATGCTGCGTGACCTGATCGAATTACGAAGCGCGACGGCCTTTGCCGGATTGGGTGAAGACAAGACGCTGAATCATATCATTGCCAAGATGGGCACCATCTGCCGCATGTGGCGGCATGGCAACGGATCATTTACGCATATGAATGGTGCTGGCATTGTACCCAGTGAATTAATCGACGAAACGCTGGCGCGTGCCGGATCGCGAGGCAAAGTTTTGCAACATGCCCCCTATTCAGGGTTCATGCGCTTTTCGTCTGGTCGATCAACGATCATTATGGATGTTGGCACCCCATGCAATGAAGCCGATATAACCGGATTTGGCACTTTGGGGTTTGAGTTTAGCTTTGGATCGAATCTGCTGATTGTTAACCCAGGACAACCACCTGTTGCTGCTAATTTACATCGGTTACTTTGCACGACCTCGGCACATTCAACGCTTAGCCTTGATGGACAAAATTCGTCATCACCCACCGACAACCGTATGGCCAGCACAAGCGATGTTGAGTTCGGTCAGGTTGATGGTGGGCTGATGACCAAAGCAAGCCATAGCGGCTATGAAAAGTCACATGGCATTATACATCATCGCACTTTGTATCTGGCAACAAATGGCGGCAATCTGCGCGGTGCCGACCAGCTGGAATATACAGGCGCGCCTGGTGAATTGCCACGGCAAGCGATCATCCGCTTTCACCTACATCCAAAAGTTAGCGCCGCCATGCTGGGCAATGGCCGCGTGCTGATGAAAATTCGTGGGAACCGGATTGGCTGGATTTTCAAAGCTGGACAATGCAGCGTTTCGATAGACACATCTATCTATTTTGATGCAGGTATGCGCCAGTCAGCACAGCAGATTGTTCTGACCGCGCCCATGACGAATATCCGCTCGGTTGGCAGTCAGGATCTCAAATGGGCGTTCCAGCGAAATGATACGGTCTAAGCACAACTGTCATAATATATTTACACAAATTATTAACGCTCATAATTTGAGATTAAGAGGTTTTGCAAACACCTCGTGAGGCGCCAGCCAAAGTTCGCACCCATTTATTTCACCTATGGAAATGGAGGGATGCATTATGGCGTCACCATCAGAAATAACTATCCAACAATTAAACCGGCTCATTGGCACCTCTGCGGCACCCATGATTATTGATGCCCGTATTGAAGCGGATTTTAATGACGACCCACGCGTCATTCCGAGCGCAATTCGTCACCCACATGATGCTGTCGAAACAATAGTAAATGTTATTAATGGCCGTTCTGTAGTCGTTTACTGTCAGAAAGGTCATAAAATCAGCCAAGGCATGACTGCATTGTTAAAGACGCATGGTGTAAAAGCCGAATATCTGCAAGGCGGGCAGATGGGATGGGCTGAAAAAAATATGCCACTTGTCGAATGGGCAAAAATCCCCATGAATGCCAAAGGGCATAGCCTATGGGTGACGCGCCACCGTCCAAAGATTGACCGGATCGCTTGCCCGTGGCTGATCCGCCGGTTTGTCGATAGTAATGCGCAATTCTTGTTTGTAGCCCCAGCCGAAGTCATGGATGTTGCCAAGATGTTTAAGGCAACACCATTTGACGTAGAGGATGTGTTCTGGAGCCATCGTGATGAATTCTGCACTTTCGACATTATGATCAAAGAATTCGGCTTAAATATCGAAGCACTGGACGAATTAGCCACGGTCATCCGCGGCGCGGACACCAATAAACATGAATTAGCACCGCAGGCGGCTGGTTTATTAGCTTTTTCTGTTGGAATGTCACGCATGTTTCGTGAAGATAGTGAACAGCTTGATAAAAGCATGCTTTTTTATGACGCCCTGTTTCGTTGGGCACGCGATGGTATGGATGAAAGTCATGACTGGGTCACAAGCAAGGGACCAACAAGTAAGGGATAATATCGTGAAGCAAGAGCCCCCAACAATTACCGATAGTTTCTGGCTATGGCTGAAAATCGGGCTATTATCCTTTGGCGGGCCTGCTGGACAGATGGCGCTGATGCATCGCGAAATTGTCGAGCGCAAGGGCTGGTTAAGCGAAAAACAATATCTTAATGCGCTTGGGTTTTGCATGTTACTGCCTGGCCCCGAAGCCATGCAGCTAGCCACTTATGCCGGATGGCGACTGCATGGGGTTATTGGCGGGTTGATTGCCGGATTGCTGTTTGTCATTCCGGGCGCAATCGTGATTTTGGCGCTGGCCGCAGGATATGTGATGTTCGGGACCAACAGCCTTGTCGCGGCGCTGTTTCTGGGTATCAAATCAGCCGTTGTCATGATTGTCATTCAGGCCTTGATAAAGGTCGGACGACGCGCCTTGTCCGGCTGGCATCACTGGCTGATCGCGCTTTGCGCCTTTGTTGGCATTTTTGCCCTTAATCTGCCCTTTCCCCTGATTGTCGGCATTGCCGCCATTATCGGCTTTATGCAGGGGCAAGCATCAGCAAAGACAATCAGCATGGATTATCGGGATATAGAGGTACCGATCCGGCCAAAATTATCCGAGGCAGCGCGGCCAGCGATTCTGTGGTTACTCATCTGGCTGTTACCATTGGTGCTTGTCAGTCTGGTCGATGACTTTGGCATATTGGCTTCGGTTGGTGTGTTTTTTTCAAAGCTGGCGGTGGTGACGTTTGGCGGTGCCTATGCTGGCCTTGCCTATCTTGGTCAGGATGTTGTCGATAAATTTCACTGGCTAAGTACAACCGAAATGCTGGATGGGCTGGGGCTGGCCGAGACCACGCCAGGACCGCTGATTCTGGTCACGGAATTTGTCGGTTTCATTGCCGGATTCCGTAATGGTGGTGACGCTAGCTTTGCCTATGGGGTGGCTGGTGCGATGATTGCCCTGTGGGCGACATTTGCCCCGTGTTTTTTGTGGATTTTCGTTGGCGCGCCCTATATCGAATGGATCACCGCGCAACCCCGTCTGCAATCAGCACTGGGGGCGATAACAGCGGCGGTGGTCGGGGTGATCGCCAATCTGTCAATCTGGTTTGCCGCGCATGTTTTCTTTGCAGATGTGGTCACGCAGTCCTTTGGCTTTGTCCGCGTCATTGTGCCATCAACGCCTGACATGATTGCCATTCTTATGGCGGTGATTTCAGCATTCATGCTGTTTCGGCTGAAATGGGATGTCTGGTATATTGTGCTGGCGGCAGCGGTTATGGGCTGGGGTACGAGCGTGATCTAGCATATCATAATTACGCGTGATCTGAATGATTCCAGCCGGCAAACAATTGCCTTTTTGGTCGGCTTGGGTCATAACCTAGCCTTGTTAGGTCTTTGACCTGAATTTCGGTTTACCCCCTATTTCACTGCTGGACATTTGACTATGATACGCCCAATCCGCCGCGCTCTTTTATCAGTTTCAGACAAGACCGGCCTTGCCGAATTTGCCACCACGCTGACGGCGGCAGGTATTGAGCTGTTATCGACTGGCGGTACTGCAAAAATGCTGCGCGAAGCTGGACTGGATGTAACCGACGTATCAGATGTTACTGGCTTTCCCGAAATTATGGATGGACGCGTCAAGACCTTGCATCCGAAAATCCATGGCGGGTTGCTGGCACGGCGCGACAATGAAGCCCATATTGCCGCGATGCATGCCGAAGGCATTGACGACATTGATCTGCTGGTGGTTAATCTGTATCCGTTTGAAGCCACATTAAAGCGCACTAATGACCGTGACGAATTGATCGAAAATATCGATATTGGCGGACCCGCGATGATCCGTGCGGCCGCCAAGAACCATGCGTTTGTAACCGTTATCTGTGACCCAGCCGATTATGCGATAGCCGGATTCGAAATTGTTACGCATGGTGGCACCAGCCTTGAGCTGCGCCAGAAGCTGGCCATGACTGCCTTTGCCCGCACCGCCGCCTATGATAGCGCGATTGCCAACTGGATGGCATCGGATGACGCCAGCCTGTCAAAAAGCACCAGCCTTGCCGGTATCCGCGTAAATGCCCTGCGTTATGGCGAAAACCCGCATCAGCAAGCGGCGCTTTACAGCAATGGTTCGGAAGATCGGAAGAGCGTCGTGTAGGGAA
>NZ_CAXBVX010000006.1:0-47591 GCF_963979125.1 uncultured Candidatus Puniceispirillum sp. | reverse complement strand
CCTGTCAAAGCGCGATGATCCTAAAAAAGCCTGTAACCACCGATGTAAATCTGGCCATGCCTGCGCATCAAACCATTCAATATCAGCAATACGAAATTGCCTCAAAAAGGGCAGACTTGCAAAATCAAGCAATCCCATTTTGGCACCCGACAAAGCAGGTTGCCTAGACAAAATCTTATCAAGCTCGGTAATAAACACAATGCCCGCATCACGATGCGTCAGGGCCGCATCAACGTCATAACGGCTGGCATATTTGTAGCGGTCAAGATCGGTCTTGAACGAGCCATCCAGCCGATCAAAAAATTGTAAAACATAAGCAGGGTTTTCATGCCAGACATTCAACCAGCCATCAGGATCATTACGCCCTAATGCCCAAAACATGATCTCACGGCTTTCTTCCAGGACCTTGCCATCATCACATTGCAAAACAGGCACTGTCGCCTTTGGTGAGACCGAAATAAACACATCTGGCTTATCACGTAACAGAATTTCACGAAGCTCGACTTGTTGTTGGCTAGAAACGATGGCCAACCGTGCACGCATAGCATAGGGGCAACGCCTAAAACTCCAAAGAATAGGCATCATCATTTCCTTTGCTCTATTCCAATTATGCACTGCGCAAGTGCGAAACAATTTCAAAATTTGCCCCTTGCACTTCAAAGGCTTTGGCAAACCCTAACACAAGAACACCCGAAAATGGCTCAAGTCTTAGCATATGAAAATCGGCAAAGTCACGGATCAAGCCCATAGTCGAACCAAAAGCAGCTTCAAACTTATCGCAAAGCAAAGGAAAACTGGCATCATCGCGCGCAATTTCAACAATATGCGCCGTAAATTTCAATCGGTGCCTTGCCCATATATTTTGGGCGTCAGACTCGTCTTGACATAACATGAACTGCGCTTTTTTTGTTTCAAGCAATACACGAGTATGTTTTGATAAATGACTAGAATATATATATAAATAATTATAATGCCTGATAAAAGGTGCTGTGCCAATTTCAGGTATCTTATCCGCCAGAGAGGTTGTTACAATCAGACTCTTACAGTTCAACAAACGATCTCGATCACGCTTGATTCCAGCATGATCTAATGCGGGCATTTCATTTTTGTCCATTATCACCTCATTCGCATTGCAAAAATTTTACCTTGCCGCAAAAGACAGACGCACCTTACCATCTCCCTAGCTGGATTTCCACGTGCACTTATATAATTGAGGGCAACCTTTGAGGCATTATCAATGACTGAAATGACCAACATGTCCACCATGTCCAACAAGACCGTCCATGTTGATGTGGAAATATACGCAGACATTGTCTGTCCTTGGTGTTTTATTGGCAAACGTCGCCTTGATGCTGCCTTTGCAAGACGACCTCATATTACCCCACACTATATTTGGCGTTGTTTTTTACTTAATCCAAACATGCCTACCGACGGTATGAACCGTCAGGCCTATTTACATGCCAAATTTGGGGACTCAGCGCAGGCGGTCTATGGTCGCATCGCCGAAGCTGGACTTGATACAGGCATCAATTTTAATTTTGATGTCATTAGCAAAACCCCCAACAGCCGAAATGCGCATAAATTACTGCTGGCAGCTGGGTCAAATAGCCAAGCTCTCAGTGAAAGACTATATTCTGCCTATTTCATTGAGGGGCTGGATATTGGCGATAGTGATGTTCTAGATCGAATCGCCATTGATACAGGGATGACCGACCTGATTAAAACACGGCATGACGTTAGCTATGACCAACAGCTTGAAAATGATCTTTCAAAGGCTCGTCGGCTAAATATGGATGGCGTTCCTTATTTTATTTTTGGCGGCGCATATGCCATTGCTGGCGCACATGAAGCCGATCACTTACTGCCTGCCATTGACGCAACCGCCAGCTAATGATGCTTGTTAATCATTTATAGAAGGGCAACCAACTCCTGCACAATCCCTTTGCATACTGGTGCACGTCCAGAAGCTTGCGGCAAGGTCTGTTTGATAATCAATTTATGATTCCCGCGAAGCTGCACTCTTCCCTGCTGGGCTGCGATCCAGCCAACAAGCTGTTCAGGATTGGCAAATATGTTATCCCGAAATCCAATAGAAAGCCCTTTTGGCCCTGCATCAATTTTTTCGACATTCGACAATTTACATAATTGTTTGAGTTCGATCACTGCAAATAGATTACGTACAGAATCTGGCATGGCGCCAAACCGATCGACAAGTTCCGCCAGAATCGCATCAATATCTGACATATCGTTCAGTCCGGCAATTCGCCTATATAGCGATAATCGCACAGTCAAATCAGGCACATAGGCCTCGGGTATTCGCACTTCCAGACCAAGGTTAATCTGCGGCGTCCATTCGATCACCGTATTTTCACCCTCTTGGTCATCACCTGCTTTGGCCGCATCGACCGCTTGGCGCAACATTTCCTGATATAATTCCACACCGACTTCGCGCACATGCCCTGATTGCTCGTCACCTAGCAGATTGCCTGCACCGCGAATATCCATATCATAAGATGCCAGCGTAAATCCGGCACCTAGGGTATCAAGTGTCTGCATAACTTCCAGCCGACGCCGCGCTTGTGGCGTCAGAATACGGTTTGGATCCGAAGTCAAATAAGCATAGGCACGTTGCCGCCCTCGCCCAACGCGTCCACGTAGCTGGTAAAGCTGTGAAAGACCAAACATATCAGCACGATGAATAATCATTGTATTTGCCGATGGAATGTCGATGCCAGACTCAACGATATTGGTCGATAGCAGAATATCAGCTTCACCATCAGCGAATTTTGTCATCACATCATCTAACTCAGCCGCTGGCATTCGGCCATGCGCCGACAAAATGCGCGCATCAGGCACTAGTTTGCGAACGCGGTCATAAACCCGTTGCAGATCATCAATTCGCGGACATACGACAAATATTTGACCGCCTCGGAATGTTTCACGAAGAATCGCCTCACGCAGAACAACACCGTCCCATGGTCCGACAAAGGTTCGCACAGCCAACCTATCGACTGGCGGTGTTGCGATTAACGACATTTCACGAACGCCAGAAAGTGCCATCTGCAAGGTACGCGGGATAGGCGTTGCTGATAAAGTCAGCACATGAATGTCACCTCGCATTTCCTTGAGACGCTCTTTCTGGCCAACACCAAAATGCTGTTCTTCATCAACAATCAGCAATCCAAGATTGTTGAATGACAATGATTTAGCCAGCAAAGCATGTGTACCGATAACAACCTGCACATCGCCAGACGCAAGATCCTCTTTAATCTGCTTGGCATCACTTGGGGACGTCATGCGTGATAACACGCCAAGCTTAAGCGGGAATCCGGCAAATCGTTCGGCAAATTGTTTACCATGCTGACGCGCCAACAAGGTTGTTGGTGCCACCAACGCAACTTGATACCCTGCCATTGCCACAATAAATGCCGCCCGTAATGCAACTTCTGTTTTACCAAAACCAACATCACCACAGATCAGCCGATCACTCGCCTTGCCTGATGCAAGATCATCAACCACATCTTGAATGGCATTAAGCTGGTCATCCGTTTCGACAAAGCTAAAACGGTCACAAAATTCGGCAAATAGCCCGTCAGTCGCAACCAGTGGTTCCGCATTAGCAGTATGACGTTGCGCTGCAATCTTAATCAACTGCTCTGCCATAATTCGCACGCGTCCCTTGATACGTGCAACGCGCGCCTGCCATGCAACACCACCAAGCTTGTCTAGCTGTGAGTCACCGCCCCCACTGCCATAACGTGAAAGTAATTCAATATTCTCAACCGGAAGATAAAGCTTATCTCCACCATTATAAACAAGATGCAGGCAATCATGATCGCCGCCAGCACTATTGATGGTAACTAAGCCGTCATAGCGGCCTATGCCATGTTCGGCATGCACAACCAGATCACCTGTTTCAAGCGCACTGACCTCACGCAAGAAGTCATCCCCCTTGCCACGCTTTGATTGTGGCCGTGACAAACGTTGGCCAAATATATCTGCCTCAGCGATAACCAGAATATTGTCACTTTGAAAACCAGCATCAAGAGACCAGATGATAATATGAATACCACCTACCTTTGCACTGTCTAACCTGTTAATTCGTGCAACGCACCCTGCCCCCATCTGCTCGCTAATCAATTCATCTAGACGGACAGCCGCGCCTTCACTGGCCGCAGCTATAACAATCGGACGTCGCTGACCAGCCTGCTCAGCACGCATGGCTTCTACGGCCTCTACCACTGCGCTCTGGCCGCTGGCCAGTGCTGAGGGGAAGGTTAACCCTGGACGCCCACCAGCATCCACATGCTTGCCGCCGCCATCAGGCGCAGCAAAGCGTTGCAAACTACATACACGCTGTTCTGCTGAAAGACGTTCCAATTCATCCGCACCCAGATAAAGAGCCTTATTATCAAGCGGCCGATAGGGACTGCTTCCGTCATCGCCATTATCAGCACGCGCCTCATAAAAATCTGCAATCTGCTCAAAACGTGCCGCGCTTGCTGCTTGTGCTTCATGATCAAGAATGATCGGCCAGTCTGGGCAATAATCGGTCAGCCGAGACATTTCCGGATGGAACAAAGGCAACCAATGTTCGATACCCGGATGCATGCGTTCTGCCGAGACTGACTCATACAATGCATCGCGGCTTGCCGTGGCACCAAATTGAGCCAGATAGCTGGTACGAAACCGCTCAACAGTTTGACTGTCCAGTCGAAATTCAGCCACAGGATGTAAAGTCAAACTTTCTACTTTATCAATGCTACGCTGGCTCGACGCATCAAAGCTTCGCATTGTCTCAATCTCATCACCAAAGAAATCAAGGCGAATGGGATTAGAATGGCCTGGTGGAAACACATCAACAATACCACCACGAACGGCAAACTCGCCTGTTTCCCGCACCGTGTCAGTCCGGAGATACGCATTATTGACCAGAAACGTCGCCAGCACCGAAGGCTCAATTGTTTGTCCAACAGTTATGTGAAGCGAACTTTCTGCAAAATAGCTTTGCGGTGGCACCCTTTGAAGAAAGGCATTTACCGTTGTCAGCACAATGGTATTTTCGGTTAATTCTGCCTGTGAAGACGCCAACCTTGCCAAAGCTTCAATCCGTTGCCCTACCAGCGCGCCTTGGGGGGATAACCGGTCATAGGGAAGACAATCCCACGCCGGAAACACCAAAATATTTAATGATGGTGCCAAACGAACCAAGGCATCGCGCATCAAAGCCAGTCTTGCATCATCACGTGCCACATATAAAATGCGGCCATTGGCTTCGGCAAGCGTGGCCACTGCCAACATATGCGCACCGTCAGGACAGCCCCATAAAGAGCTATCTAAATCTATCTTATTTAGAAAATTCATTTACTTACTATGCTTTTTTAAACTTTTTAATAAGCTGGAAAACGCGCGTATCATATTGTGGTGGGACAGGTTCCTTTCCCATCACCCATGCGTAGATAATTGGATCCCCGACATCAAGCAAAGCTTCAAAATCATCAAGTTCATCATCGTTTAAATCTGGCAAATACGCCTTGGCAAAATGCCCCAGCAACAGATCTGTCTCTTTCATACCAGTATAGCTGGCCTGATAAATCAGACGACGAGCGCGATTGGAAAGCATTTCTGATGACATCTTAAACTCACTCACTTGTTCCGGACGGAATCATTTAGTACACGCACATGCCATAGCATGAAACACGCATGCACTGCAAAGCCTTGCACAGTTTTTCGAGATGGCGTCAGGCCCACATTTATAGATGTATATATGGATGGCATATCTTTTGAAACAAGGCGACGAATGCGCTAAGCTAATGTCACCGGACAAAGAAAACGTTCCGGACTAGCAAGGAAAATAATGGTGCATCCAAAGCGACCACAAGAACTGTTTCAGCTTTTCGCAGCAACCACGTCTTTGCCAGGCGTTGGCGCCAAACTTGCCTCAATTCTGGAAAAGCGGATCGGTAGCTATGTGATCGATGTCTTGCGGCATCTGCCTATTGGCGTTATCGACCGTCGCCAGAAACCACCTCTTGACGCTGTTATTGATGGCGCAATAGCCACCTTTGATATTGTCGTCGTCAAGCATGACAAGCCCCCACGTGGCGTTCGTCGGCCATGGCGCGTTTTTTGCCAGAATGACAGCGGATCAATAGAACTGGTTTTTTTTCATGCGCGTGATGATTACGTCCAGCGGCTTTTACCAGTTGGCGAGCGTCGTATTATCAGCGGGCGCACCGAAATTTTCAATAACCGTGTACAAATGGCACACCCTGATTACGTGGTAAAACCAGATGATGTGGCAAGTATGCCCGAGATTGAGCCTGTCTATCCCCTCACTGCTGGCCTGACACCCAAAGTTCTACGCCGTGCCATAACTGCGGCACTGGCAACCTTGCCGGCTCTGCCTGAATGGATCCCATCTTCAATCATGGCCAGTCAGAACTGGCCCGATTTTGTCACCGCCATGCGCAGTGTTCATGCACCGCAAAGCGAGGCTGATCTTCTACCAACCAGCCCAGCCCGTTCACGACTGGCATTTGACGAGTTGTTGGCCAATCAAATCGCACTCACCATGGTTCGTCAACAAGCTGCTGATACGGTGCCGGGACGTATATTCACGGGAACAGGTAAGCTATCCACGGCACTTATCGATAGCTTGCCCTTTAGCATGACCAATGCCCAGATTAATGCGATTACCGAAATCAAATCTGATCAGGAAACCGATAAACGCATGTTACGGATGCTACAAGGCGATGTTGGCTCTGGTAAAACACTCGTTGCGTTGGCGGCAATGTTGCATGTCGTTGAAAGTGGTGCACAAGCGGCCTTGCTGGTACCTACCGAAGTGTTGGCACGCCAGCATCATCAAAGCCTGAACAAGATGCTTGAGCCCATTGGCAAAAGCGCTAGCCTATTGCTGGGACAGGGGCGAGCCGGAACCGGACGCAAAGATACGCTTACTGGCCTTGCTGATGGCACAATTGATATTGTTGTTGGTACACATGCGCTTTTGTCCGAAAATGTTGCTTTTGCCGATCTTGGTCTTGCTGTTGTTGATGAACAGCATCGCTTTGGTGTTCGCCAGCGCCTTATTCTGGGGCAAAAGGGGCATGGTGTAGATGTGCTTGTCATGACAGCCACCCCGATACCACGTAGCCTGGCCATGACCGCCTATGGTGATCTTGAACAATCTAGGCTTGATGAAAAGCCAGCTGGCCGACTGCCAATTGACACGCGGGTTGTGCCAAATGACCGACTTGGTCAGGTCATTGACGGTATCCAGCGCGCCCTTGATGCTGGCAAACGCGCTTATTGGATATGCCCACTTGTCGAAGAATCTGACAAGCTTGACATCGCCGCCGCCGAAGAACGCTTTGCCAGTCTCGTTCGCGCTTTACCCACACATCAGGTCGCGCTTGCACATGGTAAAATGAAAGCTCCTGAACGTGACAAATCCATGCAGGCATTTCGTGATGGAAACGCCCAGCTTTTGGTCGCGACAACTGTTGTCGAAGTCGGTGTTGATGTTCCCGAAGCTAGTATAATGATTATTGAGCATGCCGAACGTTTTGGCCTTGCCCAATTACACCAGTTACGTGGCCGTGTTGGACGGGGTACTGACAAATCAAGCTGTATTTTGCTCTATGCCTCCCCTATCAGCGACACGTCCCGAACAAGACTAACGGTCATGCGCGACACAGAAGATGGGTTCGTCATTGCTGAAGAGGATTTAAAATTGCGCGGTCCTGGGGAATTTCTGGGGCAACGCCAATCTGGTGTGCCCGAATTCATTCTTGCGGATCTAGGCGCGCATGGCGACCTGCTTTCCCTTGCCCGCGCCGAAGCACGGCGAATGGCCCCGGATAGCACAGCTTTTGCTCACAGCGATATGTTACTAAGCCTGTTTGAACGCGATAGCGCTGTGCGCTATCTTGCTGCGGGCTAAAACCAAAAGACTAAACCCAAGGCAAAACCTAGCCATTATTAAACACAGTGTTTTTGGCTAGTTTTTAACGTTTTTTGCTAGCCACCTTTTGAGCAGATGCCTTTTTGGTGACTGTTTTCTTCTTCGCAACTGCCTTTGTTGACGCAGTTTTCGTCACGCGTGCTTTTTTGGGTGCAGCTTTTTTGGAGATTTTCTTGCCACCACTGCGATCAGGCGGCGTCACAATACCACCAGACACGACCATCTTGACCGCTTCTTCGACTTCCATTTCAAGGAATTCAATTTCCTTTTTCGGGCAAAACAACAAAAATCCAGATGTTGGGTTAGGCGTTGTCGGGATAAAGACATTAACCATATCATGGTCAATCAGCCTATCGACCTCACCCTTTGTATTGCCCGTGACAAAACCAATGACCCATAACCCCTTGCGCGGATATTCAACCAGCACAACTTCGCGAAAGGCATCTGATTGTGCTGACACCACGGTTTCCAGAATTTGCTTTATCGCCCCATAGATTGAACGCACAACCGGCATACGATTCAGCAATGACTCACCAAAATTAATAAGCCAACGCCCTATAAATCCAGCGGCAAGCGCACCAATGATTGTGATTAGCGCGAAACCAATCAGTAATCCAATGCCCGGAATTTCACTATAAGCAGTCTCAGCAAAATGCGGCAGTAAATTAGCCACTTGGCCATCAATGATCTCAATCGCCGACCAAGTTATGTAAATTGTTAACAAAACCGGCGCTGTAACAACCAGCCCGGTGAAAAACCATGATCTAATGCGTCCCATTTTAATCTCCTACATGATCCATATAAACAGTTACAACGCTTGCTCACACAGTAATATACTTAATAAACATCTACCTATTTGTGCATCATCGTATTACATAAAAGTAATAGCTAGACATAGAAATATTATAAATTTCTGACAATAGGTTATTCAGCTTGGTCTGACTGATAACGACTGTTACGATGCCATCATGTCTAAAGCAAGTACCGAATTTGATCATCTCGTCGAAATCATGGCACGTCTGCGCAATCCTCAAAACGGTTGTCCTTGGGATGTGAAACAGACTTTCGAAACTATCGCACCTTATACAATCGAAGAAGCCTATGAAGTAGCAGATGCAATTCATAACGGCACGCGTGAGGATATTCGCGACGAATTGGGCGATTTATTACTGCAAGTTGTTTTTCACGCCCGCATAGCCGAAGAAGAAGGCAGTTTTAATGTTGCTGATGTTGCCCGCGGTGTCAGCAACAAAATGATTAACCGTCACCCGCATGTCTTTGCTGATGACGCACATTCTGATGCCTCTTCACAACAACCTCTAGACGCCGACGGACAGAAAATTAACTGGGAGGATATCAAGGCTGAGGAGCGCGCCCAAAAAGGAAAAATAGGCGTGCTTGACGATGTAGCTGTCGGGCTTCCACCTATGTTGCGTGCGCTCAAACTGCAAAAGCGCGCCGCCCGTGTCGGTTATGACTGGGAACATATCAATGATGTATTCGCCAAAATGGATGAAGAAACCGCTGAATTAAAAGCAGAGTTGGCCGCCGAAGCACCCGATATAGACGCGATCAAAGATGAGATTGGCGATATTCTATTTGTTGCAGTAAATTTAGCACGCAAAGCAGGCATTGATCCCGAGACGGCTTTGATGGGATGCAACCAAAAGTTTGAGCGTCGGTTTAGATATATCGAACAAAAAGTTGAAAATACTAATAAAAATATAAATGATGTATCTTTGGATGAAATGGAGTCTTTCTGGCAGGATGCCAAAAAACTGGAGAGTGGTTAAAGATGACAATCACACATCTTATTGCCTTTAATATTACTCTTTTAGCTGCGTTGGCCAGTCCTGGGCCAGCTTTTCTTGTTGCCGTTCGCACCGCATTGAACACAAATATGTTTACTGGTATTGCGCTTGGGATGGGGCTTGGACTTGCGGCATCCATGTGGACATTACTGGCGTTACTGGGGCTGGAAAGTATTTTCTTTTTAGTACCTTGGGGATATACCGTGGCGAAAATATGGGGTGCTTTGTATCTGTTCTTCATCGCGTGGGTAACGTGGAAAAACGCTTCAATGCCTATCAAAGACATGTCCAAAGCACATATCAACGCCTTTCGTCATGGGGTTCTAATCAATCTATCAAATCCGAAATCAGTTCTATTTGCTGCTGCTATTCTGGTTGTGATTTTTCCACCTGACATGACCACCAAAGAGATAGCACTGGTAATTACAAATCATTTCGCTGTTGAGGTCATATTCTACGCAGCCCTCGCCTATATAATGAGTTCCACTGCCGCTCGTAAAATATATTTACAAGCAAAAACATACCTGGATAGAAGTGTCAGCGTGATACTTGTATCACTTGGCCTCAGCTTGATATTTCAGAAAGACGACTAGTCGAGTGATGACATGTTAGCGGCAATGTCTAAGCATCTATTCACCACGCCATATTTCACGATTAAGCTGATCCCAAACAGCTTTAGACGAGGCCACCATAAAAGCTTCGTTATAGGCAGCGTTAAAGGGACGCCCATCAACTGACATACCTGCAAACGCACCTGCTTCACGGCACAAAAGATCAACTGGTGCATGATCCCAAGGTGTACAGTTCCCATGCATGATAAAATGTATTTCACCTGTGGCGAGCTTCATCGCCAATACCCCCGCACAGCGCAAATTAATTCGGTTCTCTATACGTTTGACACGCTCAATAAATTCACCCCGAAATGGCGGTTTGAGAAATTTAGTACTACCTTCACCCACCAGTTGCTCAAGTTGTGGCGATGTATTACAGACAAAAATCTGGGTTAAATTATCACCCTTGATCTGAAAGGCGCCAGCCCCAGCCTTGGCGTAGTAAAGCGTCTCTTCCAATGGATGCCAAAGCCATGCGCGCTTGGGAACACCATCTTCCAGCAACGCCACCATCATGCAGAAATGATTTTTGCCATGAACAAAATTATGCGTGCCGTCAACTGGGTCAACTGTCCAGGCTAGTCCGGTTCCTGCTTGATCACGCAGACTAGGGTTTTTGGCAACGGCTTCTTCGCCAACACAGGCACCCTTTTGTAAAGCAAGCAAACGTGGGGTAAGCCATTCTTCGGCCTCACGGTCTGCAACAGTAACCAGATCATCCGGACCAGACTTGGTATCAATCTGTCCATCCACCAAATTACGGTAACGTGGAAGCACAAGTTCGACGGTAGCCTGATGCATAAGTATGGCAACCTGCTGGGCAAAAGTATCAAAAGCGGTCATTAAAAATGCTCTTTACGGGTTGGTAATTACCAAAGATTTGGTTCAGTCTTGATCGGCAACATCGTCATCAATATCGTCAAATCCATGAAGCTGGATAGGCATAGACGGCATGATCGTTGAAATGGCATGCTTATAAACCAACTGAACATGTTGATCACGTTTGAGCAGAATTGAAAAATTATCAAACCATGTGATTATACCCTGCAATTTAACACCGCTAACCAGAAAAACGGTTACCGGGGAATGTGATTTGCGGATACTGTTGAGAAATACTTCCTGAAGATTTCGGCTCTTATCTGCGGCCATTTTTATCCTCCCTCTTTTTCTCCAACCTACCCTCTTAAACATGACTTCACAATGCCAAGCTTAACGATAACTGACAATTATGTATAATTTTTGGATGTGTTTATTGACCTAGAAGAAATCGAGTCGCACCGAAAGCATCTTTTCGACTTGCACGATTTTGCCTCGCTCGGCAAAAATAACAACCGTATCACCAGCCTCGATCACACTATCGCCACGGGCAGAAATGACTTTGTCATTCCTTACGATACCCCCAATCGAAATTCCTTTGGGTATCTTGGCTGTGCGCAAGGGTTTGCCAACCAACAGAGATGACGGCAACGCTTCTGCTTCAAGGACTTCGCCAAGGTCTTCAATAATCGGATGTACATCACGTATCCGGCCACGCCGGACATGCTCAAGAATCGACGAAACAGTGATTTGTGATGGATTGATTACCGCATCAACACCCAAAGTGCCAACCAACGGAATAAAGCCGGGCATATTCACCAATGCAACCGCATGTTTGGCGCCCGTACGCTTTGCAAGTAACGCTGACAGAATATTCACTTCATCGTCCTCGGTCACCGAAACAAAGGTCTCGGTTGTGTGGACACCAGCTTCCTTTAGGATTGATTCATCAAGCGCATCTCCATGAATGATGCCAGTGCCTTGGAGTTCTTCGGCAAGCTCACGCGCCCGATTATTATCCATTTCGATCAGTTGTACCTGAGTATTCGAAAAATTGTTTTCAATCTCGCGCGCCAACATAAGGCCAATATTACCGCCACCAGCAATCACAACAGACCGCGCTTCGGGTTCTTCATGACCAAAGGCAGCCATAGCACGATCAAGATGAGTGCTGTCACAAACGAAATATATCCGATCCCCAGCATGCATTTGCTCGACGCCGCGACGAGGCAGGATAACGGCATTATCACGAATAATGCACAGAACTGTCATGGCTAGGTCAGGAAACAGATTAGTCAGATGCCGCAAGGGCGTGTCACGCACAGGGCTATCATCGGTACATAGGACCCCAACCAGATTCATCTTGCCATCACAAAGGTTTTTGATGTCAAACGCACCAGGTACACGCAGCTGGTTACTTACTGACGCAGACACCTCTGCCTCAGGTGAAATAATATGATCAATCGGCAAATGAGCTGGACTATACAGATCAGCATAATTTTCATCGAGGTAAGAGCTACCCCTTATACGAGCGATTTTTACAGGCGTATCGAAGATAGTGTGTGCCACCTGACACGCAACCATATTCACTTCATCAGACTCAGTCACCGCAATCAACAATTCGGCATCGCGCATACCAGCTTCATTCAACCTATCCGGATGCGACGCTACACCAATCACACCAGTCACATCATGTTGGTCAGTGATACGTTGGATATTTTCGGCTGAAGCATCAATAACAGTAACATCATTCTGCTCTTCAGACAGATGCCCCGCAATCGCGCTTCCAACAAGCCCTGCACCACAAATCACAATTTTCATGAAGGTGCTCCCTTTTCACTATCTTTGGCGCGCGATGTGACTGCTGTTTCGGCCGCATCCATATTATCTATGTTCAGCGCTTTCAACTTTCGATGCAACGCAGACCGCTCCATACCAACAAAATTCGCCATACGCGATATATTACCATCAAACCGGCGCAATTGCGTAGCCAGATAAACCCGTTCGAAATCTTCCCGCGCATTTCGCAAAGGCAGTGAAAACATTTCATCAAGGCCCGATCTCGAACTGCCACGGGGTATATTCTGAATATCCGCAGGAAGCAAGCTTAGCCCTACTGGGTCACGACGGTCAGGCGGCGCTAAAATCAGCATACTTTCGATAGTGTTATGAATTTGCCGGACATTACCTGGCCATTCATAACCTTGCATAGCTGCTAAAACTTCATCAGACAATTTGATCGGGGGTACACCAAGCCGATCAGCTATTTTTTTGACAAAATGCTTGGCCATAAGGGGAATATCCTCACGCCGTTCTGCCAGCGGCGCTACATTTAACGATACAACGCCCAGCCGATAATAAAGGTCTTCGCGCAAACGTCCTGCTTGAATTTCCGCTACCAGATCACGGCTAGATGCCGAAATAACCCTTACATCGACGACGACCTCGGCATTACCGCCTATGCGCCGGAACCTTTGTTCGGTGACGGCACGAACAATTTTACCTTGTGTTTCCAACGGCAAATCGCAGATTTCATCGAAATAGAGCGTTCCTTCATGTGCTTGCTCGAACAGCCCGACTATGCGCCGGCTTGTTTGCATGCTTTCCGAACCAAACAATTCGGCATCAACCCGTTCAGGGGCCAATCGTGCGCAATTTGCGACAACAAATCGACCTTCACGGCGTTGCGATTGATCATGTATGACGCGAGCGGCAAGTTCCTTACCACTGCCCCCGGGGCCATTAATTATGACACGGCTTGCTGTAGGTGCAATTTTGCTGATTGCCTGACGTGTTACGCGCATCGCCTGTGAATTACCTATAAGTTCAGGCGCCATATCTTCACTGATACGGGTACGTAATTCGGCGTTTTCCTGTGTCAAGCGGGTGGTTTCAAGCGCGCGTTCAACCATCAGAACAAGGCGGTTTTCCTTAAATGGTTTTTCGATAAAGTCATAGGCACCTTGGCGGATCGCCTGCACCGCCGTTTCAATCGTGCCATGCCCTGAAATCATCAATACGGGCAAGTCGGGATAAACTCCCTTTGTCCATTCCAATAATTGGAGACCGTCCATATCCGAATCACGCATCCAGATATCAAGAATTGCTAACACCGGTGGCCGACTTAGCAAAATATTACGCGCTTCATCTGCATTCGCAGCTGTTTTCGTCTGATACCCTTCATCTTCCAGCGTCATACTCACAAGCGAGCGGATGTCGCGTTCATCATCAACGATTAGAATTTCACCAGCCATCTCTAACGTCCCAGATTTTTGCCGCTACTTTGGGCGTCGTTATCACTTGGAAAGGTCAGCACAACAATAGCACCGCCCTGAATATCATTTTTCAATGTCAGCGATCCGTTATGATCTTGAACAATTTTTGAAACAATCGCGAGTCCAAGTCCGGTGCCTTTTTCACGCGTTGTCACATAAGGCTCCAGCAAATCGTCCAAATTCATATCGGGAAAGCCAGGTCCGTTATCTTTGATCATAACATTGATCTCGCCATCACTATAAGCCAGCGATATATGTATCTCTGGTGTGGCAACATTATGTTCGTTCAGGCTGTCTTTGGCATTTTGCAACAAATTCGTGATTGCCTGTCTCAATAATCCAGCATCACCCAAAATTGTGAATGATACCGTCTCATCACGTTCATAATTATACGAAACCTCATCGCTGGCAAAAAGGTCTATCTGCCCTTCCACCAATTCGTCCAGCTTAACCGTTTCCATAGTTGGTTGTGGCATACGGGCAAATGATGAAAATTCGTCAACCATGCGGCCTATATCATCAACTTGGCGTGAAATGATTGTCACATATTCCTCAAAACGATCAGCTTCGACAGCATCCTTGGGTTTGAATTTTCGAAGCAATCTGTCAGATGCAAGCTGAATAGGCGTTAATGGATTCTTGATTTCATGCGCAATACGCCGGGCAATATCAGCCCAAGCGGCTTTTCGCTGAGCTGTTAATAGATCAGTTACATCGTCAAAGGTCACAACATAACCAATAATACGATCATCAACCCGTTCACTTGCGATCCTAGTGCGCAAGGTCAAACGGCTTTTTGCACGTTCTAGAACCACCTGCTCTTCTATGAAACGGCGTCTTTTTTGTCCAACAATCGATAAAAGGTGCGTAAATTCAGGCACCAAACTTTCCAGCTTTTTACCTATCATTTCGACATCGGTCAGTCCAAGAAGCTTGCGCGCCGCAGCATTAGGCAGGTTAATGCGCCCATCTTTATCAAGGCCGATCACACCTGATGATACGCCGCCCAGAACAGCTTCGGTAAATTCACGTCGGCGGTCAATTTGCATATTGGCCTGAACAAGTTGCTGTCGGCTTCGTGCCAACTCGTCCAGCATATTGTTAAAAGACAGACCAAGTCGTGAAATTTCATCAATTCCGGCTCCACTTGGAACACGCTCGCGCAAATCCCCGCCTCGAACCTTATCAGCAACATTGATTACCGCCGAAAGCGGCCCAATGATTGCGGTTGCCAGGTTTAATCCAACCCACAGCGCTGAAATCAACAGCAACAACACCACGACACCAAACAAAACCGCAAAACTAAGTTGCAAATCAAATTGCTGAATGCCTAGCCGCTGATAATCTGATGCTGCCAGTCTTGTTCGGTCAACGGCCGCCAGAACATTCTGGTCAATGAAACGTCCAACCAGCAAATACGCATCAATATAACTATTCAACTTGACCACAGCGCGGATTTTATTTGTATCGTCAGCGCGCAGGACGACAACTTCACCATCGCGGGCTTTCTCAACCCAATCATCATCAAGATTTGTGAACGTAACCGCAAAGGCAAAGCGTGATTTTGCTATGACCTCACCAGTACCATCAATAATGATAGCTTCCGACAAATTGCGCAACGCTGTCTGATTACTCAGATATTGACCCATAATGTCTCTATTACCGCCAAGCTTGAGCGCTTCACGATTAACATCATTCGCCATCGTCAGCACATCACCAGTCACCGATTGGGCATGCTCTTGAAAATAAGAGTCCGCAACCTTGACCGACTCGTTGATGGCAACGGAAATCCTGTCAGCAAACCATCCACGTAATGAATAATCGACAACAAACAGCGAGAACAATGCAATAATCAGAACTGGCAATGTCGTGATGCCGCCAAATAGCACCGCAAGACGCCAATGCAACTGATGCCCTGCCACCTGTTGGCGGCGTTCGGCCCATAGTTGCATAACATGACGAACGACAAAATAACCAAGCACCAGCAAAGCAACAACATCAATGGCTAGCAGCAACTTCAGCGCGCGTGGCCCCTCAGAAAGATAATCAACACGCGAGAGCGTAAAGGCTGTTGCCGCGCCCATGCATACGGTGAACAGAATTGATATATAGGCAAGACGGTCCTCACTGAACAGTCGCCGACTTATCTGTGATTGTTTATCAGCACTCATCACGTGATCCTGCAACACAGCACTTGGATAAACGTCCATTTGGATATTTGAAAATAGCCTAGCACGTCATCGTCCCGCCGTAATACCAAGTTCTTTGATTTTTTTGCGAAGCGTATTTCGGTTCATACCCAGAATGTCAGCCGCCTTGACCTGATTGCCCCGTGTAATTTCTAACGTTGCCGTAATAAGAGGCAATTCAACTTCGCGCATAATGCGTCCATGCAACCCGGGAGCAGGTAATCCCCCTTTCAAAGCATCAAAATAGCGCCTTATATGCGCATCAACTGACTGCGATATATTATCGCTTTCATTTTGGTCTTCTTCAGCTTTATCCTGTTGCGATAATTCCGTGGCCACGGCGTCAACATCAATGACATCCTCATTGTGAAGCACAAGAAGCCTGTGCACCATATTTTCTAATTCGCGCACATTTCCAGGCCAGTACCATGTTTTTAGCAATCTCTTCGCATCCGTTGAAAACACCTTGCTCGGCAACCCATTTTCCGCAGACTTGGCCAAGAAATGATTAACAAGCGGCGTTATATCTTCTAGGCGGTCACGTAAAGGCGGTAACCGCAAAGGCACAACATTCAAACGGTAGAAAAGATCCTCACGGAACAACCCTTGATCCATTAGATGCTGCAAATTCTTATTGGTCGCTGCAATAATCCGCACGTTTGATTTTACCGGTATCGTCGATCCAGACGGCACATAGGTGCCATCTTGCAAAACCCGCAACAGGCGCGTTTGTGTCTCTAGCGGCATATCACCCACTTCATCAAGAAACAAAGTACCACCATCAGCCTGTTCAAAACGACCTGGGTTGATCATGCTGACAATGGCCGATTTGTTTTCAACACCGAACAATTCGGCATCAACCTTATCATGTGGGATTGTGGCCAGATTCACAGTGACAAAAGGATGTTGGCGCCGATCACCAAGGTCATGAACAGCTTTGGCGACAAGCTCCTTACCAGTGCCACTCTCTCCGGTAATCAGAACTGTCAGATCCGTGCTGACAACACGCGCAACCGCCTTGAAAATATCCTGCATCGACCGTGAACGACCAACAAGCGGGCCTCCGTCTTCAAGCTGCGGTAACATGTCTCTTGTTGGGGCATCCGAAGACCCAGAAATAACCAAAAATGCCCGTGCGACAACATCAACTAGATTTCGTAACTCAAAGGGTTTTGGCAAATATTCAAAAACACCAATCTGCTGAGCTTTAACCGCCGTAAGCAAAGTTGACCGCGCGCTCATGACAATCACTGGTAAATCTGGCCGTTTTTCTTTTATGCGAGGCAACAAATCCAATGCATCGCCATCTGGCAAAGCAACATCGGTTATCAGAATGTCTCCTTTGCCAGCTTCAATTAATTTCCATAGTCCAGACGCATTGCCACTGGAATGCACCGTATAGCCTTGACGTGCCAGTGCTTGCTGAACAACTAGCCGAACTGACTTATCATCCTCAGCTACCAGAATATGTTTCTGCTTCGCATCCATTATAAGGCCGTTTCTTCATTCTTGGGTGCACGCTTAGTCTGTTGCGCCGTGGTTGCAGGGAAATTCAGACGGAACACAGTTTCTCCGGTTACGGTTTCAACTTCCATCAATCCTCCATGATCCGCAATAACGCTTGCCACCATCGCCAGACCAAGGCCGCTTCCCCCTACGCGCCCCGAAACAAAAGGATCAAATAAATGATCACGAATATCTTCGGGTATGCCTCTACCATTATCAATCACCTCGACTTGTATCGGCACATGCAATTGTTCCGCTATCGACGTTATCGAAAGACGACGCCCAGGCGCATATGATGTTTTGATAATTAATTCACCATTTTTATCAGTGGCTTCAGATGCATTCTTAATTATATTAATAAATGCTTGAATCAATAAATCGCGATGCCCTTCAACAAAGGGCAAAGATGGATCATAAGCCCGTTTAATGCTAAGATGCGCACCATATGAAGCGGCCGCCAGTTCCAGACAATGATCAAGCACTTCATGAATATTAACCGTCGTCATGACCACACTTGCCCCGCCAGCAAACCCTTCCATTCGATCCAGCAAGGCTGTAACGCGATCGGTTTCCTCGACAATCATTCGTGTCAGGTTAGTTTCATTGGCTTCGAGATCGGCTTCCAGTAACTGTGCTGCCCCTTTGATACCGGCCAAGGGATTTTTGACTTCATGCGCTAGCATCGCCGCCATTGACGTCACTGATCGGGCAGCGCCACGAAACAATGATTGACCGCGTAACCGTTCAGCTAACGCACGTTCCTGCATTGTAACCAGCAAAGACCCTTTTCCATCAAAAGGCGTGATTTGAACATTGACCAACTTATAGCCTACCCTTGGCCCTGCCAGTTCAAGCCCTTGGTCGGCAACTGAACGGTTCTGATTTCGGGCTCGTATTAACATGGAAAACAGAGGGGAGTCAGCGGCAATAAAGCTCTGCAATGCTTGGGCAAACACTATTGACTGGCTGGACTGAAAAAACATTTCAGCCGCATGGTTTAAAAACTGAAACTGATTTTCACTATCTAGAACAAACACCGGATTGGGCAAACTTGCCAGAATTTGGCTTGCCGCTAAGTTATCCGGCAAATGCCTAAAAATATTTTTGATCCCGACATCATCATCGCTTTTCAGATTACTGACCTTATCTGACATATGTTTAAGCCGCCTCTTGTTCGATAAGAGCGCCAAAAAATTCATCAACCGCAGCAAAAACCACTGCGCTATCAGTCGTGTTGTTGGCTATATCACGTAATTCTGCTGATCCAGGTAATCCATGCGCATACCAAGCTATATGTTTACGGGCAAGGCGCATCGCGGCTGAACCATAATGCGAAATCATGTCGTCAAGATGCGCCAACATGAACTGGTGCCGTTTGGCTATGCTGGGATCTGGACGAATATTTTTCTTGTTCAATAAATCACCTGCCTGCGCTAAAAACCACGGCCTACCTTGCGCGCCTCGTCCAATCATTACGCCTGCGGCATTGCTGTGATGCATTGCCATACGCACATCACCAAGCGTGCGAATATCACCGTTAGCTATGACCGGAATTGACACCGCTGCAACAACATCGCCTATTTTCTTCCAGTCGGCATTACCTGTGTACATCTGACAGCGCGTGCGCCCATGGACGGCAACCATGCGGATCCCCACATCTTCAGCTATCTTTGCCAGTCGCGGTGCGTTAAGTGAGTTATCATCCCAACCCAACCGCATTTTCAGTGTCACCGGAACATCAACCGCCTTCACTACCGCGTCAAGGATTGCTGCCGCATGATGCTCATCACGCATCAATGCTGAACCGGACTGTTTTCCTGTTACCTTTTTGGCTGGGCATCCCATATTAATATCAATGACATTTGCCCCAAGGTCAGCACTGATTTTGGCAGCATCAGCCATAACAGACGGCTCCCAACCAGCTAATTGGATTGAAAGCGGGGCTTCGGTAGCAACTTCGGTTTTTAATTTACGCATTTCGGTTTTGACTTCGGCCAGCATTGCCGCGCTGGCAATCATTTCAGTGACAACAAGACCTCCACCAGCACGGCGCACCGCACGGCGAAATGGCCAATCAGTCACGCCTGACATGGGTGCCAGAACGACAGCATGCGGCAAATCTATATCACATAGCTGAACAGCCAATTACGTCTCCATCGGCACCATTGCCAAAGCAATCTGCCTTAATTTTAAGCATATTGAAAAAGTCGCCTAAAAAATAAGCATCGCCAGATCATGTTTATCTTGATCCTAGCGGTAAAGCAAGCAATCGCATGTCATCAGCTCCCATATCAGCATGTCCTTTGATAAATCAGAAAAAGGCATGGACAAGCAGGGTAGCTTTGATGATAAAAGCCTTGTTATGTCTGAGTATGCGCACAAATCAAATTCCCCAGTTGTTGCCGCCATTATTGTGGCGGCTGGCACCGGACAGCGTATGGCCAACAATAAAGCAACACATGGGAATCATATTCCTAAACAATTTCGTCAATTGGGTGATAAGCCAGTGATCTGCTGGTCACTTGATGCATTCGCCAAGCACCCAAATGTAAACGCTATCATCCTTGTTGTTGGCAAGGGACAGGAAGACCAAGCACAAGCCATCACAAACCAGCATCTTGGCAGTGATGCAAAAATAGTCACCATTGTCACTGGCGGCGCAAGCCGTATGCACTCTGTAGGCAACGGCTTAGCCGCGCTTTTAGCTACTGATTTTGAAGGATTTGTTGCGATACATGACGCCGCACGCCCTCTATTACAGCAAAAAATACTCAATGCGCTAATAGATCAGCTTGCCATGACGCCTGCCCATCAACTGGCTGGTGTTATACCTGTTCTGCCTATTTCTGATAGCATGAAACAGGTCAAAGATGATCTTATTACCAATGTCATTGATCGCGACAAGGTTAGCGCCGCGCAAACGCCACAATTATTCCACTTTCAGGCCATTGCACCACTTTATGTCAATCCAGCACATGAAACCGCCACCGATGACGCAAGCATTGCAATGGCTGCTGGGTTGAATGTAGCAACCATCAGCGGCGCACGATCACTTATGAAGTTGACCTATGAGGAAGATTTCACAATTCTGGAGTCCCTCTCCCGCCTTGATGGAAACGGACAGAATACTGGATCGATGATGGATATTCGACTTGGCAACGGCTTTGATGTGCATAGGTTCGGCGACATGCCTGGCCCCATTACCCTATGCGGCATTTCGGTAGAAAGCGAATATGGTCTCACCGCGCATTCAGATGGTGATGTTGGTCTTCATGCTTTGTGCGATGCGCTATTCGGGGCTTTGGCCGATGGTGATATTGGATCACATTTCCCGCCAAGTGATGACAAATGGAAAGATGCTGATAGCGCAACGTTTTTAAGCTATGCAGTTGATCGATGCCACAAAGCTGGCGCGTCAATCATGCATCTTGATCTGACATTGATATGTGAATATCCGAAAATCACCCCTCATCGTGATGCTATGCGCGTTCGTATAGCCGAAATCACTGGTCTTGAAATAGGACGTATTGCCGTCAAAGCGACAACATCCGAAGGCTTGGGCTTTACAGGACGTCGTGAAGGTATAGCCGCCCAAGCAACCGCCAGCATCTGCTATAACGTTGCTGTTTCATCATGAGCAGGAACAACCTTTGGCATCAATTAGCCACGTTAGGCCCAATTGGGCATCTTCGCCCAGCGCCCGGAACATGGGGATCGCTTGCGGGCGTCATTAGCGGTGTCGCTTTCATGCAGATATCTGCTTATCTACTTGAGTTTGCACTGCTGATTATCATTTTCGTTGGGATTAAAGCCGCCAATATCTATTGTCGAGATACCGGAAAAAAAGATGCTCCCGAAGTCATCATAGACGAGGTAGCCGGACAATGGATACCACTTCTTGTAATCCCGACTGATCTTAACTGGCCTGCATATTGCGCATGGATAGCCATAGCCTTTGTTCTGTTCAGGTTTTTCGATATTACCAAGCTTGGCCCTATAGGTATGGCCGAAAAGATCGCTGGTGGCACAGGTGTAATGGCGGATGACCTTGTGGCTGGCGTTTTTGCAGGGGCAATAATCCTAGCGATCTATCATCTCTTGCAGGGGGCAGGACTATGAGCGCCAACGCAACCGATATTAAAGCGCATGCCAGCGCCATCATTAAGACGGCAAAAGTGAAAGAAGTTATGATTTCACTTGCCGAGTCCTGTACTGGTGGAATGGTTGCCGCCAGCCTGACCGATATTGCTGGCTCGTCAGCCGTTTTTGATCGAGGCTTTGTAACCTACAGCAATGATGCCAAAATCGATATGCTTGACGTTTCACGTGAAACACTTGAAATGCATGGTGCTGTATCATCCGAAACAGCCATCGAAATGGTAAATGGTGTTCTAAGCCATGCGCCAAAATCCATCATTGCTATATCCATTACGGGCATAGCTGGCCCAGGCGGTGGCAGTGTTGATAAACCAGTCGGGCTTGTCTATTTTGGCGTTCAAACACGCGACAAGCCAGCACAATCATTGAAACATCTGTTTAACGGAGATCGTGACAGCATCCGAAAAGACGCCTTACAATACGCTTTAGAAACGATTCTTAAATTACTGAATAATATATAAATCTATATAATTTTCTTATTATAAAGTTCGTCAGCACGCGTTTCAAATGCACGCACCATACGGCGCACAGCCTCAGTAAATAATGTTTCGATAACCGATTGCAAAAGGCGGGAATTAAATTCGAACTCAACATAAAAGTCGATTTCGCATCCGTCTTCATGCAGTAGGAACCGCCAATTATTTGTAAGATGTTTGAATGGCCCTTCGGCATAGCGGACATTGATTTCAAACTTATTAGAATCAAATTCCACAAAGGATGTGAAGGTCTCGCGGAACATATTAAAGCCAATGATCAGATCGGCCGTGAGCTCACTTTCATTTTGTGATTTCACACGCGCGGCGAGACACCATGGCAGGAATTGAGGATATTTCTGCACATCAAGAACCAACGCATAAAGCTGTTCAGGGGTGTGTGGCACCACCCGTTTTTCAGCATGAACAGTCATTAGGCTGAGGCAAGCGAGGCGTTTCGGGCGCTTTGCAAGGCTGCAAAATCTGCATCGGCGTGATAGGACGAACGGGTAAGTGGTGTGGATGACATAAGAAGAAACCCTTTTGCTTTACCCTGCTTTGCATAGCGCGCAAATGTCTCTGGCTCAACAAACCGATCAAGCTGGGCATGTTTTGGTGTTGGCTGTAGGTATTGACCTATAGTCATAAAGTCAACATCGGCACTTCGCAGATCATCCATAATCTGCCCAACTTCTTCGTCTGTTTCGCCAAGCCCAACCATGATGCCTGACTTGGTGAAGATTGTCCCGTCTATTTGCTTTACCTTTTGCAGTGTAGAAAGCGAATGAAAATATCGCGCACCAGGACGTATCGTTGGATACAGCCGGGGAACTGTTTCCATATTATGATTGAAAACATCAGGACGGGCTTCGGCAACAATTTCTAATGCCCCATCCTTACGCAGAAAATCAGGCGTCAGAACTTCAATCGTTGTGCCAGGTGACGCAGTGCGGATCGCCGTTATGGTCTGTGCAAAATGCGTAGCCCCGCCATCGTCAAGATCATCACGGTCAACCGAGGTAATCACCACATGCTGCAAACCTAGCTTGGCGACAGCCGCAGCCACGTTCTCGGGTTCATGCGGATCCAGCAAATCAGGTCGCCCCGTGGCGACATTGCAAAAAGCACACGCGCGTGTACATACCGAACCCAAAATCATCATTGTTGCATGCTTTTGCGCCCAGCATTCACCTATATTTGGACAGGCAGCCTCTTCGCATACAGTCACCAAATTCAAATCACGCATCAAAGCGCGTGTTTCCTGATATTCAGCTGAAACAGGTGCTTTTACACGCAACCATTCGGGACGCCGCGGTTGAGGGCGATCTTCGTTGCGGCGCTTTTCTGGATGCCGTGCAGCACCTTTCGTGTGATTGACTTGAGGCATAAGACCTACCTTACATGCATATTTTAATAGTGGCCAATGTGATAACTTCTACCCTACATGTGGATAGCGCGGCCATAAGCGTCAAGGACTGACTCATGCATCGCTTCAGAAAGCGTTGGATGTGGGAAGATCGTTTGCATCAATTCCGCCTCGGTGGCTTCTAATGTACGCGCGATTGCATAGCCCTGAATCAGTTCGGTCACTTCGGGGCCAACCATATGTGCACCCAGCAACTCACCTGTCTTATTGTCAAAGATTGTCTTGATAAGCCCCTGATCATCACCCATCGCAATTGCCTTGCCGTTGCCAACAAACGGAAAGCGTCCAACCTTGATTTTATGGCCAGCCTCTTTGGCCGCCGCTTCGGTCATGCCAACTGACGCCACCTGTGGGCGGCAATAGGTACAGCCTGGCACTGCCCCTGCGCCAATCGCATGCACATCTTTTTCACCAGCGATCTTTTCAACGCAGATAATCCCTTCATGACTGGCCTTATGCGCCAGCCAAGGTGGGCCCGTCACATCACCAATCGCATAGACACCGTCCTCGCCAGTTTCCGCCCATTGATTCGTCGTAATATGACCACGATCAACTTTGACTTTGGTGTTGTCCAGACCCAAATTTTCGGTATTACCGATAATACCAACCGCCAGAATGGCACGATCAGCTGTCACGGCATCTTGCGCGCCATCAAATGTGGCGGTAACACGTTTACCATCACTTTCTAACGACGCCATCTTGACGCCCGTTATCACCTTCATGCCACGTTTGACAAAGGCCTTTTGCACAATCGCCGAAATTTCTGGATCTTCAACCGGCAGGATGCGATCCATTGCCTCGACCAAGGTCACCGCAACGCCCATATCATGATAGAAAGACGCAAATTCAGAACCAATCGCGCCCGAACCAATGATGATGAGCGATTTTGGCATCGTCTCAGGCACCATCGCCTCTTTATAGGTCAGAATGGTTGTGCCATCGGGCGTAATATCCGGCAATGACCGCGCCCGTGCCCCAGTGGCGATAATCACATGTTTGGCTTCAAGTGATGTGCCATCTGCCAAGGTAACTGCTCGCATTGCGCCCTTTTTAACGCCAATCTTGGCTTCGTCTTTAAACACTGTGACCTTATTCTTCTTAAGAAGATGCGACACCCCCATCGACAGGCGGTCAGCCACCTTGCGTGAACGTTTAACCACTTTTGGCAGATCGATACTGACTTCACCCGATATGGTGATGCCAAATTCTTTCATCTCATCGATCGAATGGCGTAATTCAGCCGCCCGCAACAATGCCTTGGTCGGAATACAGCCCCAATTCAGACAGACACCACCAAGATGCTCACGCTCAACGACAGCTGCTTTCATGCCAAGTTGAGACGCGCGGATCGCCGCAACATAACCACCTGGCCCACCACCAATTACTATAATATCAAACGTCTTATTGTCAGATTTTATTTCAGCCATATTAATACCTTAAATCATACGTTTAGTGATAGACATTACAGCAACATCGTAACTGGGTTTTCGATAAAGCCTTTAAAGGCCTGAAGCCATGTAGCACCAACCGCACCATCAACCGCACGGTGATCGCATGACAAGGTCACACTCATCATCGTCGCCACGCTCAAATTCCCATCAATCACAACCGGGCGTTGCTCGCCTGCTCCAACTGCTAGGATCGCACCTTGTGGCGGATTAATCACCGCTGCAAATTCACGCACCCCAAACATGCCAAGATTGGAAATGGTAAAGCTACCACCGGTAAATTCTTCGGCCGCCAGCTTGCCATCGCGTGCCCGCGTTGCCAGATCACGGCTAATTGTCGATAGTTCAGACAGGCCTTTGCTTTCGGCTGCCCAAATCACCGGCGTGACCAATCCGCCATCAACCGCCACCGCCATACAAATATCGGCATTTTGGAACATGCGTGTGTTGTCGCCTTCCCATGACGCATTCGCCGCTGGCACCTTGATTAAGGCCATTGCCGCCGCACGGATCACCATGTCATTGACCGAAATCTTTATACCCTCATCGGCCATTTCGTTCATGGTTTTGCGTGATTCCAGCAACGTATCGATATTACAATCAACTGTGAGATAGAAATGCGGGGCTGTCTGTTTGGATTCCTGCAAGCGTGATGCGATAATCTTGCGCATTTGATTGTTAGGCAGCAATGTACTGACACCTTGTTCGTCAACGCCTTTGGTCACCATTGGTGATGCTGTTACCCCCGTCATTGATACCGAAGCAGACGCCCCCTCGACATCACGTCGTAAAATACGGCCATGCGGACCACTGCCCGTCAAACTACCAAGATCAACACCTTTATCCGCCGCTATGCGCCGTGCCAACGGACTGGCAAAAATACGTGCATCAGAAGATTGAGTTGGGGTAGCTTGTGTCGGCTTTGAAACAGATACGGGGGTTGGGGTTGGGGTCGGTGCTTCTGCGGCAGGTGCATCTTGAACCGCTACTTTGTCTTCATCCACAACAGAGGCAGGCGCGGCAGGTTGCGGCGTTGCCGATGCAAAAGCGGCAACATCTTCACCATCTTCGGCAAGCCTTGCGATGACAGTCCCTACAGGTACATTTTCAGTCCCATCAGCCACAGCGATTTGCGCCATTTTACCATCATCAACCGCTTCAACTTCCATTGTCGCCTTATCGGTTTCAATTTCGGCAATCACATCTCCCGAACGCACATCATCACCAACAGCCACCATCCATTTTGATAATGTGCCAACTTCCATTGTTGGTGACAGAGCTGGCATTTTGATTTCAACAGCCATGATTAAGCTCCTTTGAAGCCTTCGCATGTGGCAACAGCCGTCGCAACGACGTCATCCACCTGCGGAAGGGCAAGTTTTTCAAGGTTAGCAGCATATGGCATCGGTACATCCTTACCCGTCACACGGGCAATCGGGGCATCAAGCCAGTCAAAGGCCTGTTCCATGACCTGCATAGCCAGTTCCGAGCCGATACCAGCAAACGGAAATCCCTCTTCACAGGTCACAAGCCGCGATGTTTTCTTGACTGAAGTAACGATCGTATCGATATCCAGCGGACGGATTGTCCGCAGGTCAACAACCTCGGCACTGATGCCCATCTCAGCCAGCGTATCAGCCGCCTGTAAAGCGCGTCCGACCATGATCGAAAAGGCAACCAAGGTAACATCACTGCCTTCGCGAACAATTTTTGCCTTACCAATTGGCACCGTCCAATCATCATCGTCCGGCACCTCAAATGACTGGCCATACATGACCTCATTTTCAAGAAAAATCACTGGGTTTGGATCGCGGATAGCAGATTTAAGCAACCCTTTAGCATCAGCCGCAGACCAAGGTGACACCACCTTTAATCCCGGACAATGGGCATACCAGCTTGCGTAACATTGTGAATGCTGGGCGGCAACGCGACTGGCGGCACCGTTTGGTCCCCGAAACACGATTGGACATCCCATCTGACCACCCGACATATATAATGTTTTGGCTGCAGAATTGATAATCTGGTCAATTGCCTGCATGGCGAAATTGAAAGTCATGAATTCGATGACCGGACGCAATTCACCAAAAGCAGCGCCAACACCAAGACCAGCAAAGCCCTGTTCGGTGATCGGCGTATCAATTACCCTACGGGCACCAAATTCATCAAGAAGACCCTGAGTTACTTTATAGGCACCCTGATATTCGGCAACTTCTTCACCCATGACAAATACATTGGCGTCACGGCGCATTTCCTCGGCCATAGCATCGCGAAGGGATTCACGCACGGTGATCGACGTTGATGCACCTGTCCATTCGGTTTCGGCCATAATCGTGGGAGCAGCAGGTGCGATTGATGATACAGAAGCAGTCTCGGCTGTGGCCGCATCAGATGGCGCGCTGGCTGAGGGCGTTTCAGCCGATGTTGATCTGTTTGTTGGCGTAGCATCAGCCGCATCACCATCTTCAAGCAAAATAGCGATAGGCGCATTCACAGCTACATTTTCAGTACCCGCGGCAACCAGTATCTTGCCAAGTTTTCCATCATCTACTGCTTCGACTTCCATCGTCGCTTTATCTGTTTCAATCTCGGCAATCACGTCGCCAGAGCGCACATCAGCACCTTCATCAACAAGCCATTTGGCCAATGTTCCCGATTCCATTGTCGGCGACAAAGCAGGCATTTTAATTTCAATAGCCATGATTACGCCTCCGCCGCGTCAGTGTTTTCGGATGGTAATGGTAACAATATGTCGGTGAATAACTCGGACGAGTCAGGTTCAGGACTTGTCTGTGCAAATTCAGTTGCCTCAGTCACAATGGCCTTTACCTCTGCATCAATGGACTTCAAGTCTTCATCCTTTATATCCTGATTCTGCAAAATTTCGCGAAGCTGATCGATCGGATCATGTTGCTTACGCATGGTATCGACCTCTTCCCTAGTCCGGTATTTTGCCGGATCAGACATCGAATGACCTCGATAACGATAGGTTTTCATTTCAAGAATATATGGACCTTTGCCTGAGCGGCAATGTTCAAGCGCATCAAGTGCTGCTACGCGGACAGCAAGCACATCCATGCCATCAACCTGCTTGCCTGGAATACCATAGGCCATGCCTCGATCAGCCAATGACCGCCCAGCCGCCGCACGGGTAACTGCTGTACCCATTCCATATTGGTTGTTTTCAATTATGAATAAACATGGCAGATCCCATAAAGCAGCCATGTTGAAACTTTCATAAACCTGTCCCTGATTGACAGCGCCATCTCCCAGATAGGTCATACAGACATTTTTTTGGCTTTTATATTTGTGCGAAAAAGCAAGACCAACGCCAATCGGCACCTGCGCACCGACAATACCGTGACCACCAAAAAAATTCTTTTCGCGGCTGAACATGTGCATCGAGCCACCTTTACCGCGAGAATATCCACCCTCTCGACCTGTCAATTCAGCCATAACGCCGCCAGCTTCCATTCCGCAAGCAAGCATGTGACCATGGTCACGATATGACGTCACCACTGTGTCACCTTCAACCGAAGCAGATTGTAAACCAACAACAACAGCTTCCTGACCAATATAAAGGTGACAGAAACCACCTATCTGGCCCATGCCATACATTTGGCCGGCTTTTTCCTCAAAGCGCCTAATCAGCAGCATATCGCGAAACATCTTCACAAGTTCGTCCTTAGCTGGCATGTCGTTAACACCAGTTCCAACTGACTTGGGAGGCCTTCCCGGGCCTTTCTTGCGTTTGCTTTCGGTCTTCGTCGCCATTTTTAGCTCCATCCTGTTGGTCGCAGTTACCCCGCTACCGCCATGCACGTGACAAATCCGTCACGCAATTGCAATATGCACTAAGATTTAGCTAAAATAGATTTTTTGCAACTATTTTATTTCATTGATTTTATTGTATTTTATTTAAATAAACCAATATTTGGTTAATTACATAAATCTTGATTACGACTTAAAATTTCAATTCAGACATATCAATTGAAACAATTACATCATTCGGTGAGTATAAACCAAGTTCAGCGCGTGCCGTTTCTGCCAGCATGTCAGCGTCTATAGCATCATTTTGCATTAGCGATATCCGATGGTGCAGATGTGATTGATGCTTTTCAAGTAAAGCAAGCTGCTCTTCGGCAATCAAAATTTTACGCTCAAGCTCTGGCTGGGCTAAAATCCCCCTATCGCCTGCAATCGTATGAAAAACAAAAAAAGACGCCATCGTACCTAATAGAAAAAGACTACCCACAAAGGTAAGTGACTTTTTCATAATATACATGGCCAACTCCTGTTTGATTAATCCCAGCAGGGAGATAAACCCCTTGAATGGGAACCATTGAATCAGAGCTGATTCACGACGTCAAGAAAAATGCGAATCGCTGAAAACTATGATGTTTTCAGCAATACACGAGAGTCGAATATGATGGTTATATAAAAGAAGTCGCCGCTAAAAGCCTAACCACGCAGGATTGAAGTACCCGCATATAGCGCTGTACGATCAAGTTCTTCTTCAATCCGCAAAAGCTGATTGTACTTTGCCAAACGATCTGACCGCGACAATGAGCCTGTTTTAATTTGGCCAGCATTAGTGGCCACGGCCAAATCAGCTATAAAGCTATCTTCGGTTTCACCTGAACGATGCGAAATAACAACACCAAAACCAGCTTTTTGTGCCATCTCAATGGCCTGCATTGTTTCTGATAAAGTGCCAATTTGATTGACCTTAATCAGAATGGCGTTAGCTGATGCGTCATTGATACCGCGAGACAGACGTTCAGGGTTAGTCACAAACAGGTCATCACCAACAATCTGCACACTATTTCCGATCTTCGCCGTCAATGCAGCAAAACCATCCCAATCATCTTCATCAAGTGGATCTTCAATTGATTTTATTGGATATTTTCCTGTCAGGTCAGCCCACATGCTGTTCATATCGTCACTGCTAAGTGAGCGCCCCTCACCTTGCAGATGATATTCACCATCTTTGTAAAATTCGCTTGCGGCGGCATCAACGGCAATCATCACATCGTCACCTGGTTTATAGCCAGCTGCTTCGATTGATTTGGTAATATAACCAAGAGCTTCATCGGTTGAATTGATCGCCGGGGCAAAACCGCCTTCATCACCAACTGCTGTTGATAAACCATTTTCAGACAATAGCTTTTTAAGAGCATGGAAGATTTCAGCGCCCATACGCAGGCCATCATTGAAATGCGAGGCGCCAACGGGCATGACCATGAATTCCTGCGCATCAAGGGCGTTATCAGCATGCGCACCCCCATTGATGATATTCATCATCGGCACTGGCAGTAAATGCGCATTCACCCCACCAAGATAACGCCATAGCGGCATTTCAGCAGAATCAGCTGCTGCCCGGGAAATCGCCAATGAAACACCCAGAATGGCATTAGCTCCAAGACGCCCCTTATTCGCCGTACCATCGAGTTCGATCATATCCTGGTCATTACCCGCCTGATCAAAAGCATCGGCCCCAGCAAGTGCATCAAAAATTTCAAAATTAACCGCATCAACTGCCTTTAGAACACCCTTGCCGTAATAGCGTTCAGTATCGCCATCACGCATTTCGACTGCTTCATAAGCACCTGTTGAAGCACCTGATGGGACTGCGGCACGACCAGCACTTCCATCTTCAAGAAACACATCAACCTCGACGGTTGGATTTCCTCGTGAGTCAAGAATTTCACGAGCTTGAATATCGACTATACTGGACATGATTTTACTTTCTGATGAATCTGAAGGTTTGAGTTATAGGGTTTGTCTTAATCATTTAGCCACGCCGCGCTACATCGATCCGCATCAAAGCGGCAAGAACGTCCGGCATCGCGTCAATTGGAAGCATATTTGGACCATCTGATGGCGCATTGTCAGGATCTTGATGGCTTTCCATAAACAAGCCATTGACACCAACAGCAACAGCAGCACGTGCCAGCACGGGAACATATTCGCGCTGACCGCCAGAACTTCCTCCCTTGCCCCCTGGTTGCTGTACCGAATGCGTTGCATCAAAAATAATGGGATGACCTAGTGATGCCATTTCGGGCAAACCGCGCATATCAGATACCAATGTATTATAGCCAAACGAAGTGCCACGCTCAGTCAACATAACGCGATCATTACCCGCACCTGTTACTTTTGCAGCTACATGTTTCATATCCCACGGCGCAAGAAACTGACCTTTTTTGATGTTCACAACGGCACCTGTTTTGGCAGCAGCCAATAATAAGTCAGTCTGCCGACATAAAAAGGCTGGAATTTGAATTACATCCAGCACCTCTGCTACTGTTGCACATTGATCTGGCAGATGCACATCGCTTAACACTGGACAGCCAAAAGCATCCTTTACCTTAGCCATGATGGCCAGCCCTTCATCCATACCGATGCCACGTGCCGCACCAGCTGATGTGCGGTTCGCCTTGTCATATGATGACTTATAAACAAACCCCATACCAGCATCCGTTGCCACCTTTGATAGTTTTTCAGCACAGAAAAGGGCGTGATCCAAACTTTCGATCTGGCACGGGCCAGCAATGAGCAAAAGTGGATGATTATCACCACAAGTCATATTGCCAATAGATATGCTCATAAGGACCTCCTATACGAGGCGGGATTTTTCCATCGATGCCGCCACAAACCCAGTAAATAATGGATGCGGATCAAATGGTTTTGATTTCAGTTCCGGATGAAATTGTACCGCCACAAAGAATGGATGATCTGGCCGCTCGACAATTTCCGGCAAACTGCCATCAGGAGAAAGACCAGACATAATCATACCAGACTCAGCCAACGCCTCTTTAAAGGCAATATTGACTTCGTATCGATGCCGGTGCCGTTCATTAATAAGTTGCTCACCATATAGCTGACTTGCAAGCGATCCCTCAGTCAGATGGCACTCATAGGCTCCAAGCCGCATTGTGCCACCCAAATCATCTTCGGCACTTCGCTGTTCTTTTGCGTTGCCAGATGTCCATTCGGTCATCAAACCAACAAGCGGAATTTCGGTTTCGCCAAATTCACTTGAGCCAGCACCCGTCATACCGCCAAGATTTCGCGCAGTTTCAAGAACTGCCATCTGCATACCAAAACAAATCCCGAAATACGGTATATTATTCTCTCGTGCAAATTGAATTGCGTTTATTTTTCCTGAAGACCCTCGTTCGCCAAAGCCACCAGGCACAAGAATACCGCTAACATGATGAAGCGATTCAACTGCCGCACCTTCATGCTCAAATAATTCAGAATCAATCCATTCAATATTAACTTTAACCCCGTTGGCAATGCCACCATGCGTCAAAGCTTCACCAAGCGATTTATACGAATCCTGCAGTGACGTATATTTGCCTACAATGGCAATATTTACCTCGCCTTCAGGATTAGCTACCGTATGACATATTTTGTGCCATCGCTCCAATGGCGGCACAACATCAACAAGTCCAAAATGTCGCATGACTTCACGATCAAGACCCTCGTCATGATAGGCAAGCGGCACCTGATAGATATTGCTGACATCACGCGCCAGAATGACTGAAGATTCGCGGATATTACAAAACAAACCAATTTTACCACGTTGCTCGGCTGGCAAATCATGTTCTGTCCGACACAAAAGAATGTCAGGCTGGATTCCAACTGATTGCAATTCCTTGACCGAATGCTGTGTTGGCTTTGTTTTCAACTCGCCAGCCGCCGCTATGTAGGGAAGCAAGGTTACATGCAGATAACATGTTTGCTCGCGACCTAATTGGTTGCCTAGCTGTCTGATAGCTTCAAGAAAAGGCAGCGATTCGATATCACCAACAGTGCCACCGATTTCGCAGAGGATAAAGTCTTCATCATCTATATTGGACAACACAAAGTTTTTGATGGCGTCAGTCACATGCGGAATAACCTGAATGGTTGCCCCCAGATAATCGCCACGACGTTCTTTTGCCAATACATCGGAATAGATTCGACCAGCCGTAACATTATCGCTTTGTTTTGCATGAACGCCCGTAAAGCGTTCGTAATGTCCCAGATCAAGATCCGTTTCGGCACCATCGTCAGTCACAAAAACTTCGCCATGCTGTGTTGGCGACATCGTTCCGGGATCGACATTGAGATAAGGGTCAAGTTTACGAAGGCGGACTTTATATCCGCGGGCTTGCAACAAAGCAGCAAGTGCGGCCGCGCCAAGTCCCTTTCCAAGGGACGAAACCACACCGCCTGTAATGAAAATAAAACGTGGCATGGACAAATTTAATACCCGATAGAACGACACTTGGTAAGTGCCAAAATCACCCTTAGGCAGAATAAAATATAATTGTTAGGTTTGACATTGGGATTCGCAAACATCATCACGATGACATAACGCCAGAATTTAATAATGTATTATTTGTCAGTTGGCACAGCTGGGCCGCTAACAGGTGCAGGTGTACTGTTAATTACATCGTCAACAATCGAAACTGTCTCTTTGCCAGCACCAGCCATAATGGCCAAAATGATAGAAGTTGTGAAGAACCCGGCAGCCAAAACAGTTGTTACCCGCGTCATCAGGTTAGCTGTACCCCGTGCCGTCATGAAACCACCACCCGAGCCACCGCCACCTATGCCAAGACCGCCGCCTTCGCTTCTTTGCAATAGGACGGCCCCGACAAGACCAAGAGCGATTAGAATATGTATGGTCAAAACCAAGGTTTGCATCTTAAATTTCCTGCATTAACGCTTATGTCGGGCGGTTATAGGGCGAAAACACGATTATTTCAACTAAATACTAGATATAACTATGCAACCTGTGATGCTGCTTCGCAAATTGCCTCAAAACCATCGGCATTAAGGCTGGCTCCACCGACAAGTGCCCCGTCAACCGCATCCAAAGATAGGATTTCAGCCGCATTATCAGGCTTTACTGAACCACCGTACAACACCGGAATATGATCAATCCCGCTATTTGGAAATGATGTGGCAAGCCAACTCGCTATTTTTGTATGCATAGCCACGATATCTTCAGATGACGGCACTAGGCCAGTGCCAATCGCCCATACTGGCTCATAGGCAACGATAAGTCTGGTCGGATCCATATCTTTGGGGATGGAACCCTCTAATTGTTCAAGAACTACATTCTCAGCATTGCCAGCTTCGCGATCAATGCGGGTTTCGCCAACACAGATCATGACCTCCAGACCATTGGCGAGTCCCGCATTAACTTTGGCCATAACAAGCGTATCATCTTCGCCATGATCACTTCGACGTTCAGAATGTCCAAGCAAAACCATTTTCGCACCGCTATCACGCAACATAAGGGCTGAAACATCACCTGTATGCGCACCTGACTCAGTAGCGTGACAATCTTGTCCACCCAAAACAATATCGCTCTGCGCCAATCTGATTGACATGGGGATAATATATGGATGAGGCGCAAATAATACGCGCCTCACACCCTCAAAGGCGATACTAGCAAGACGGCTGGCCAATGTACCAGCCGTTTCGAGGTCAGGATTCATCTTCCAGTTTGCTGCAATAATCATCGATTCAATCTCACCTTTTCTCAAATTCTAGCTTTATACAAATATATAATACCAATAATTTGCATCAAAATGCTCAGAAAATATTAAAGAAAACTAAAGACGGTTTTGAAATTGTCCTGTTTTTGTGCTGTTTTGTTCAAATCAAGTTGCCGATAGGCACGTCAACAAGTATTAATGACATAACTATAACAATAATGCGTTCATGCGGGACGCGGCTTGCTACAAAGCTGGACGCATCCCCACACCAACTTAAAGATAGAGATCAATATGCTTCAGGCCATGCGCAGCGGCGCTAAATCCCCCATAATGAAAGCCTTCCTTGTGTTTCTGGCAGGTGGTTTCGCACTTTGGGGTGTGGGTGATATAACAACTGGCCTTATTGGCGGGAGCGACAAAGCTGTTTCAGCAAGTGACGAAAGTCTTTCACCGCGCGAAGTTGCGCTGGAATTTGAGCGTGCACGCCGTAATTACCTTCCTAATTCATCAACTGGTGAAGCGCTTCAAACTGGACTATTGACCGAAATTGTTGGCTCGCTGTCCCGCGCGGTAATCTTTAATGCCGAAAATAATACGCTGGGGTTAACTGTTACCCGGTCAATGCAACGCGACGCTGTTGCCAATGAAGCTAATTTTCAGGATGACATGGGGACATTTTCCGAAGGGCGCTTTATGCAAACGCTTGCCAGCGCCGGAATCAGTGAGGCCGAATATCTGGGACGCGTTGACAGTTCGCTCAAACGTGACCAGTTAACCAGAGCGCTTGCATCAGGTGTGGCATCAAACAAATCTGCCGATAATTTACTAACCAAATATGAACTTCAACAACGTGTGGTAAAGATGCAAAGCTTTGCTGTTGATGCTGACAGTATCAACGCGCCATCAGATGCTGATCTCGATGCATATTTTTCTGAAAACAAATCCAGTTATGATGCGCCTATGGTTCGTTCGGCACGTGTTGGTTATATTTCAGCGCCGCTCATCGAAGCCGATGTCAAAATCTCTGAAAACATGGTTGAAGACGCATTTGGCACTCGTATTGATGAATTTTCCACACCCGAAACACGCGTCGTTCGCCAAATGGTATTCGATAACACAGAAAAAGCTGATGAAGCACGTGCGCGTCTTGATAAAGGTGACGACTTTAACACTGTGGCGGCTGATATGCTGAATTGGACCGAAAATGACGTCATGCTGGGCACCGTGACCCGTGATGGTCTTGATGGTGCCATCGCCGATGCTGTGTTTGATGCCGACGTTAACATTGCTACTGGGCCAGTGGAATCATTGTTTGGCCATCACGTTTTAATTGTCGATGAAATTACAGAAGGTGGAAACGCCACGCTCGACGATGTACGTGATGAAATCACCCGTACATTGCGAAGTGAAGAAGCCATTGATCTGCTTTATGAACGGGCCAATTTACTTGAAGATGACATTGCCTCTGGTGCCAGCCTTGATGAGGCTATTGGCAAAGCAGGTGGCAAGATCATAACAATCAACGATATTGACCGTAATGGTTTTGATATAGATGGAAAACCGATGGATGATGATTCTGACGTTGCTCAAGATAGTGCCATCATCGAAGCTATCTGGATAAATGACATTGGTTCATTAAGTGTTCTTCAAGAAGCCAGTGAAGATATGTTCTTCATTGTAGATGTAACCGCAGAAACCGATGCTCGTCCTCGCATGCTGGACGAAGTCAAAGACCGCGCAATCAAGGACTTGATGTTTGTGCAGGCTATCAAGGCCGCACGTGCATCAGCAGAAGCCGCAATTGCCAACCCCATCAGCTTTGATAGCATTGAGCCAAGCGCAAAATTCCGCCGTAACGGCATGGGACTCGATCATGAAGCTGCAAGGCTAATTGCCAATACCGCTTTTGGTCAGGAAAATGGCGCATCGGGTGTTGTTGAAACGGGCACCGAAGCCATCGCTGTGATGACAAGCGATATCATTGAAGCAGAGCAAACTGAAGTCGATGAAACCAATAAGATGGTTGCAGATATAATGAAAAATGCCATCACCGAGGACGTCATCAGCTTTATGGCGATCAATCTGTCACAAAAGCATGATCTGCAAATCAATATTGAGCCAGTTAGGCAATTACTGGTGGGAAGCCAGCAGTAATGTCGGGCATATCCGACAGCTTTGACACTTTTGTTGCCAATTTTGATGCCAATAAACCGTATCTACTTCACCGCGTATTTGTTGCCGATATCCAGACACCGGTATCGGCTTTTCTGAAGCTGGGCAATGGAAAAGAAAACTGCTTTTTATTTGAGTCAGTCGAAGGTGGCGAAGTTAGAGGACGGTTTTCTTTTATCGGAATTAACCCTGATCTGATTTGGCGTTGTCGCGGGAATGTGGCCGAATGCAACCGTGATCCTGCCAATAGCGATCATTTTACCTCAGACAGCGCACCACCACTTGTGTCTTTGCGTAAACTGCTAGCCGAATCCGAAATGGAAAATACCGGTGACTTACCGCCCATGTCAGCAGGCCTTTTTGGTTATTTTGGCTATGATATGATCCGGCATATTGAAACCATTCCTGACCAGAATGATCCCGCTTTTGATGTATATGATTCCTTGCTGTTGCGTCCTTCAATTGTTGCCATTTTTGACCGATTAAAGGACACAATCACATTAGTCACACAGGTACGCCCCTCCGAATGGAAAGACGCGCAGACCGCATGGGATGTAGCTCAGAACCGTTTGCAAGATGCCGTAAAAGCACTTGATGCGCCTATCCCACAAACTGAGGAAGGTGACGCCAACGCTGCCCTGCCCGCACCCGAAACAAATATGGTAAAATCAGCCTTCCTCGAAATGGTGCGCAAAGCCAAAGAGCATATCCGCGCAGGTGACATTTTCCAGGTTGTTTTATCCCAACGCTTTACAATCCCGTTTCATTTGCCCGCGATCAATCTTTATAGATCATTACGCCGGTTGAACCCATCGCCATTCCTGTTCTTTTTTGATTTTGGCAATCTTTCCATTGTTGGCTCAAGTCCTGAAATTCTGGTACGGCTTCGCGATAAAGAAGTCACTATTCGTCCAATTGCAGGCACGCGTAAACGCGGTAAGACACAAGAAGAAGACGAAGCCAATGCCGCCAGTTTAATGGCCGATATTAAAGAGCGTGCAGAGCATTTGATGCTTCTTGACCTTGGCCGTAATGATGTTGGCCGCGTTTCAAAACCCGGATCAGTCCGGGTGAAATCAAATTATGATGTCGAATATTATTCGCATGTCATGCATATCGCATCACAAGTCGAAGGCACAATTCGTGATGATCTGGATGCCCTAGACGCCATGATTGCTGGCTTTCCCGCAGGTACTGTATCGGGCGCACCTAAAATTCGGGCGATGGAAATCATTGATGATATGGAGCCTGACCGGCGTGGTATCTATGCAGGCGCGATTGGCTATATTTCGGTAGCAGGCGAAATGGACACTTGCATCGCGCTACGTACCGCCGTTATCAAAGATCAGAAAATGCATGTTCAGGCGGGGGCAGGCATTGTTTATGACAGTGATCCTGAAGCCGAATATGAAGAAACGCAAAACAAAGCACGTGCGGTAATCCGTGCAGCTGGTGAAGCGTTACGTTTCGAATCATAGACCATAATGATCAGGCTCTTCATTTAATTAAAATAAACTAATATTCAATACAAAATAAAGGTTAACACCTTCAAAGTAGGTTGTTTTGGTGCCTATGGCATCTACCATGCAATGGAAACATACCTGTGCGACGTTTTATCCTGATTTGTCATGTCGTTATTCTAGCCTTAATGCCGTTACGTATGGCACAAGCTGAATTGCGTCTTGAAACATGGCAATCATATGGTGCCATGGCTGAACAAGGCGGCGTATGCGCGGCTTTTGCCCGTCTGATGGAATTACAGTCCATGATTGATGTGAAAAGGGGCAAATTGTGGCATGAGCGGCGAAAGTTTGCTGGCACGCTAATTCGACAGGCCAGCATCCTCGAAGAGTTACCTCCAGCCGGACAGGACGATATTGATAAATTAATAAACAGCTACGCAAGCTGGTTGATTTCGAACCTCAGCGCTCAAGACTCCAAACAAAGCTTGGATAATGAAGCCCATACTGCCGCAACCAGAATGATAAATGATGTCTGTTCGAGTCTTTATGCGCGTGCAGATGCCGCCATCATGCAGAACCATCCTCAACTTGCCACTTGCCCAACTATAAGAACCCCCGATCCACTTATCTGTGCACCAGAAATGTTAACAGAAACTACGAACATTAGTGCCATTGATCTGACGCCTGACGCACAAGAACTTCAACGCGCGCGCGACGAAGTGGCTATGCTGACATCGCAGAACAAATCACTAAGAGAAAAATTACGTAAATTACGCGCATCCAGATTGGAAACTGAAATGATGGCAACATCGTCAGTTAACGACATTTCCATAAGCAACAATCATGAAAAAACATCGAAGGAATATAAAAATATTGTAGCATCCGAGCCTAGAACAAAAAACAATTCCCAATCTGACATCAAGATTGTCACTGACAATGATGTGCTGACATCTATGGCAGGTAAAAACAAACACACAACACCTATTGTTGGTATCATGTCTTCAGATGAACAAGAACAGACGGACGAAGTCATACCCACCGATAATGCTATCGGCGCATCGGTTTATGATGACGCAATACCTAATCGGAATATTTCAAATTTATTTGTCGCACAGCTTGGGTCCTACGCGTCATCCCAGCAAGCTAATGACGGTATCCACTATTTAAAAACTATTTTTAAAGATACTTTCAAAGTGCTGGAACTTTCAGTTGTCACCAAAACCTCACGTTCGGGTCAACGCGTCTATGACCTTGTTACACAAGAAAGTGAACGAGCCGAGATAGAAAACATCTGCAATTCTTTGTGGGAACAACGCTTTGGCTGCTTTGTGACTGCCGTTAACTGAATGACAAGATTGCATTCTTCAAGAGTTTAAACGAACCAAAAGATACCTTTGATCACTTGGTTTCATTTAATTTGCAATGAATGGGAATTTAGATATTCTGTTTAGCCTTGTTCAGTTTTTGAGGAACTAACTCGCTTATGTCAGCCGTTCCTGCATCGGATCATTATGTCACCTCTGCAAATTTGCCAGCTGCCTTTTTCAAGGTGGCGCGCCAATCGCCAGACAAACCGCTCTTATTTCACAAAGCCAAAGGGATATGGCATGGACAAAGCTGGGCCGAAATTTCGGAACAGGTTTGCAAGCTTGCGACTACATTAGTCAAACAAGGTGTAAAACCAGGTGACCGTGTTGTTGTTTCAGCTGAAAATCGGCCTGAATGGGCTGTTGCTGATATTGCCATAATGTCGATTGGGGCGATTGTCGTCCCTGCATACACAACCAATACCGAAGAAGACCATCATTACATTATTGACCATTCATCATCACATATTGCAATTACCTCATCTGGCAACCTAGCCCTACGTGTAGGTATGGCGGCGACACGTACATCAAATTTTCATACATTGATCGTAATGGATAAGTCCACAAGCCTGCCAGATATGGGTGATGCCGATGTTCTATATTGGCAAGACATCATGGCTGATTCAGCACCACTGGATGATATCGAAAGCCGCATCAACGCGCTTGGTAGTGATGACGTATGCTGTTTTATCTATACGTCGGGAACCGGCGGTCGTCCAAAGGGAGTGATGCTGACACATCGTTCGATTCAGGCCAATATTGACGCCGCGATTGAACTACTTGCCGAAGGCAAAGTTGCTGAAAACCAACGCTTCCTATCACTTTTACCTTTGTCTCATTCATATGAGCATACCGCTGGCATGCACTTACCATTTCAGACTAATTCTGAAGTCTGGTACTGCGAAAGTACTGATCAAATCGCTGCCAATCTTGTTGAAGTGTCACCAACCTTAATGACAGCAGTACCACGACTTTATGAGGTGCTGTATGAACGAATTACCCGTGGTGTCAGAATCAAAGGGGGCATTTCGGCTAAATTGTTTGATATGGCTGTCAAGCTGGGACGCAAACAGCTTGAAGGACGGCTATTGATGCCGCATGAGTTTTTACTTAACCGGATACTGGACAGGCTGGTCAGGCAAAAAGTACATGCACGTCTTGGTGGCAATCTCAAATATTTTGTATCTGGAGGTGCCGCACTCAACCCTGAAATTGGATCTTTTTTCATGGCACTTGGGGTCAAATTACTTCAGGGATACGGACAGACCGAAGCTTCGCCCCTTATATCGGCTAATCGCCCACAGAATATCAAAATAGAAACTGTTGGACCTGCTGTTAGTGGGGTAACGGTGAAACTTGCTAATGATGGCGAAATTCTGGTGGCTGGTGATTTGCTCATGAAAGGCTATTGGCGTGACGATGCCAGCACTGCTGCCGCTATTCGTAATGGTTGGCTTCATACTGGTGATCTTGGTTCAATTGACAAAGATGGCATGATCACGATTACAGGGCGTAAGAAAGATATTATCGTCAATTCTGGTGGTGAGAATATCGCGCCTGGCCGCGTCGAAGCTCTGCTGACGATTGAACCTGAAATCGAGCAGACCATGGTTGATGGTGACCGCCGTCCATGGTTATCCGCAGTGATTGTTCCATCACAAGACACTTATGATATGGCAGAAAACCCTGAGCATTTGAAAACACTTATTGCTGACGCTGTTGAACGCGCCAATAGTCGCCTGTCACAAATTGAACGTGTCCGGCGGTTTATTATTGCTGATGAAAGCTTTACTACCGAAAATGGATTAATGACCGCCACTTTGAAAGTACGCCGCCATATGGTGCGTGATATTTATGATGATCGGCTTGATGCGTTATATGGCAAAAGATAGCAAAATCTCTAGGATATTGACGCTATACCTTATTCGCGGCAACGTTTAGAAAATGAAAATAAAACTTCTTGAACATCCAACAGGTGACCGCCCTCTTACCGCCATGGCACTTGTTTTAAGCGGTGTATTGATTTTGGCTTTGCAAGATACGCTAGTCAAATATATGTCAGCAGAAACATCATTCTGGCAATTTCAAACGTTGCGCGCCTTTGGCAACGGGTTTTTACTGCTTTGCCTATGCGCGCTTGGAAGCGGCTTTGCCCTGTTAACCCCTCTCAACCCTCGTATAGTATTCATACGCGCAGCTGTCATGACGATGTGTATGTTTTGTTTTTTTGCTGGGGCGCCCTTTCTTTCAGTCGCGCAGATGGCGTCAGGGCTTTATACATACCCATTATTCGTAACTTTGCTTGCCGCGCCAATTCTTGGAGAACGTGTTGGCTTTTGGCGCATTATTGCATTGATCCTTGGAGGCTGCGGTGCCCTGACGATTTTGCGACCATGGACAAATGACTTTACATTGGTGCAGTTATTGCCAATCTGTGCAGGCTTTCTCTATGCTGTAAATATTCTGATATTGCGGCGCTATTGTCGGGGGGAAAGCCCTGTTGCGCTTACATTTGCAGTCGCAATAATGTTCATCCTGTCAGGTGGAATGGGCAGTCTGTTATTGACAATATTTGCACCTGACCCAGCAATTCAAGTTGCTATGCCATTTGTCGCTATTGGTTGGCCTGTCTTGACACTTACCGTGTTCCTGTTCGCTGCTATTTCATCGGTCATGAATCTATCCGGCAATATATTTCTTAACAGGGCTTACCAGACTGCCGAAAGTAGCCGACTAGCACCACTGGATTTTTCTTATCTGTTATTTGCTGTTCTATGGGGCAAGATACTGTTTGGTACATGGCCAACCTTATACACTGTCGTCGGCATGTGTCTGATAGCATCAGCCGGCATATTGACTGCCTGGCGAGAGCATATAAATGCAAAATTGCGGAAGCAAAACTAAGAATCGGTTTAGTGGTAAATCGATTAGCTAGACGCCTAACCGATAGGTAGAGGGATAACACCTACCATCGAGGTAATGGTGATAAAGGCAGCCGCAAGCGCCAACCGGGCAAAAAACCGATTGTTTGAACGCCATAAAAAGAACGACGAAATAAATGTGCCGGGAATAATGCTGAAAACGCCCAGAGCTAAACCAGCTGTTGTCATGCCCTCACCGCTTGAAAGAATTGATAAATACCAATGGCCATTTGGCACCGCACCCATAGGTGAATTCATCCAGATATTGGTCACTGACTCGCCACTTAACACAGCGTTCAACATATAGGCTGGTGGTAAAGCGCTATGCGGTTCGATAAAGGTTTTGATGGTACCAAACAGAACCACAATGGCTGAACTGATGGTCGTCCAGTAAATGATCTCGCCATATACGATGCCCGATAACGGAATCAGCGTTCTTTTAAATTTAGCCATTCTAGTCGTTTCCTATCAGAATATAGGTATATCTATACTTAATAACGTCTCTAGTCCACGAACCATTAATTTAACACTGGTCAGTAACAAGAGGATGATAAGTAAATTACGTACAAAGCCGGCTTTTATCGATACCAGAATATGGGCACCAATGATGCCCCCAATAACCTGTCCTAGCATCCATGGTGCCGCCACCAAACCGATAAGTGCACCCGCGTTAATATAGGGCCAGATTGCAGCCGCATTCCCCATGGCAAGCAACACACCACTTGACGCAGCGGACACTTTCAAAGGAACAGCCATAACAAGATTTAAAACCGGAACAACAGCCCAACCGCCTCCAAGGCCGAAGAACCCACCGGTAAATCCTACAACAAAAAATAAAACGCCACCAAGTTTAACATTGACGGCGCGATAGCGAACATAGGTGTTTAAGGATTCTTCCCAATAGGTATTGCGAAGTTTCAGATCATTGCCAAACGTGTCAAATTTATCTGTCTGCGGATATTCGTTATTTGATCCGCTGAAGATAAACAGCAATGCAATCATCACAAGCGTCACACCCAGCAAAAGCCGAACAATCGCATCGCCTGTCTCACCAAGATAGCGCGCCAGAATGATCGCAGCAAAGGCGCCGCCTAATCCTCCAATAATGATTGGTAGCGCGCCAAAGAATACAATTTTGACATCGGCAAGGCCTTTACGCATGAAGGGACCTGTAGATACCAACCCGCTAAACATTGCCACGACAAGACCAGTCGATCGGATGACCAATGTATCGATTGAGGTAAAGGCAAGCATGATCGGCGTAAAGATAACACCGCCGCCTACACCAGCAATAACAGCAATAATAGCTATGGCCATACTAATCACGAAAGACAACACGATCATATCGACACTTGATAGTGACGACCCAATCGGTGTGTTTCCAACCACAGCAGCATACTCGACATATGCATATGCGATGATCGTCAGCAATAAGAGCAATGAAAGCTCTGGAATTTTTGTTAATATACGGGGCACCACTTTCCTCCTTAGCGGCGACCATAACCGGTGGGTTGCTTTTGCAATCTTGAATCCGGCTATGACATTTATAATTAATAGCCCTTTATTTGAGTTCGCATAATAGGACTTATCTATCTTGACACAGCTATACCCTATTAATGGGGTGTAACCACTATGAGACGATTAAGTCGGAATGTGCGGGGGGATAAATATATGACCAGCTTACCGTTGGGCGCAAGAGACAATAGCACAAAAATTTCAGTATGTTATGTGTGTGAAATATTTTGCGTGTGCAATATTATTGCATTTAAAGATTTTTTATAATAAAAGCGTCTGACAATTAAATTTTGGAGCTAGTTTATGAAGAACCATCTGGTCATTTTACTCACCGCTTTCCCACTTATATCAACTCAGGCGACAGAAATGGTGCAATTGGATGCCCATGAACATGGCGTGGGTGAAATGAATATTGCGATTGATAATAATCAGCTTACGATTGAGCTTCACACCCCAGGAGCTGATATTGTTGGCTTTGAATATGCCGCCACAAGAAAAATAGACCTTGAAGCAATTGAAACAGCACTTGGCATACTTTCAAAACCTCTTATGTTATTTTCGGTACCTGATAAAGCTGAATGCGTTGTTAAAGACGCAGTGGCAAAACTGGAAAGCGAAGCTAACCATGACGATGACCACGATGATCATGACGATGATCATGATGAGGATCACGACGACCATGACGATCATGATGATCATGATGAGGGTCACGACGACCATGACGGGGGTGAGCATACGGAATTTCACGCCGAATATTTGCTTGAATGCGCATCAATGAAGGCAATGACAACAATCACCTTTTCCTATTTTGATGCCTTTGCAAGCGCGGTTGAGCTTGACGTGAAAATGATATCTCCAAAAGGTGCCTATGCCTTTGAGGTTTCCCGCTCATCAAACGTTATTGATCTGACTGACAAGCTATAGTTACAACCATGCCCCCTTTTCTTTATATGCAAGATGTAGCATTTCAATGGAATGATGACACACAATTCAGACTGCAAATTGCAGACTTTGCCGTCGAACAGGGGGAAACGGTTTTAATTCTGGGTGATAGTGGCGCAGGAAAATCAACGCTTTTGTCGCTGATCTGCGGCGTTGTCGCCCCTAATTCCGGGGTAATAAGTATAGCCGGAGTGGATGTAGCAAAACTAAATGACGCCCAACGTGACAGTTTCAGAGCCGAACATATCGGTGTTATTTTTCAGCAGTTCAATTTACTGCCATTCGGCACTGTTCTTGATAATGTCCGCCTACCCCTTAAATTTTCGGCTAAACGGAAACAACGCGCCCAAACATCACCCGATGATGCAACCCAGCTATGTCAGGCTCTTGGGCTTCCTCTTGATATCCTTAAACAACGCGCATCAAAGCTAAGCGTTGGCCAGCAACAGCGTGTTGCCGTAGCACGCGCTCTGATTGGTCAACCTCCTCTGGTGATCGCAGATGAGCCAACGTCCGCTTTGGACAGTTCCAATCAATCTGCATTTCTGAAACTTCTTTTCAATCAAATCAAAAACTGTCAAACAACATTAATCATGGTCAGTCACGATACCCAGTTGGCACGTTATTTCGACCGCACAGTAAAGCTTGACGACGTAGCACACAGAGCTGGAGTTATATCTTGATTTGGCGGTTAACAATCGGTTCGTTAGCGGCACGCGCTCTTACTGTTTTCATGACAATAATTGCTATTGCATTATCGGTAGCTCTATTTCTTACCGTTGACAAAATACGCACCGGAGCCAAAGCCAGCTTTACTGACACTATTTCTGGCACAGACCTTATAGTGGGCGCCCGATCTGGCTCGGTTCAATTACTGCTTTATTCAGTTTTTCGTATTGGTAACGCCACCAACAATGTGAGCTGGGACAGTTACAGTAAAATTGCAAGTCGTCCTGAAATTGACTGGATTGTTCCAATCTCTCTTGGTGACAGCCATCGCCAGTTTCGCGTGATGGGCACGACCACGGATTTCTTTGAATATTATAAATACAGGCAAAGCAAATCTTTGGAATTCACCAATGGCGCTGTTATGGCAGACCTATATGATACCGTAATTGGAGCTGATGTCGCCAGCTCATTGGGCTATTCGATCGGTGATCCAATTATAGTATCCCATGGGATTGCGTCATTTAGCGATCATGACGACCAACCGTTTCGGGTGCATGGGATTCTGGCGAAAACAGGAACACCTGTTGACCGGACTGTAATTTTGAGCCTTGAAGCCATAGAAGCCATTCACGTTGACTGGCAAAGTGGCGGCAAAACAAGCAACCATACAACGCCTGCTGAACAGATTCGCCAGATGGAACTTCGGCCAAAATCGATAACAGCTGCCTTGTTGGGCGTAAAAAGCAAATTACAAATATTTTCGCTTCAACGCGCCATCAATCAATATAATGACGAACCATTATTGGCTATCCTTCCCGGGCTAGCGCTACAAGAACTCTGGAGCATAATAGGCATTGCCGAAATGGCTTTAGTCTGGGTGTCTTGGATGGTGATATTGACAGCACTAATTGGCATGTCCGCTACCATTTGTTCAAGCTTGAATGAACGACGACGTGAAATGGCTATCTTTCGTTCGGTTGGCGCGCGACCACGCTTTATCTTGTTTCTATTCATGACAGAGTCAATGTTTATGGCGGTTTCAGGAATTCTGATTGGGGTGGCCATTGTATATAGCGGCCTTTTTGTTGCACAGCCGATACTGGACAATATGTTTGGCATTTGGGTTCCAATCACCATGATTTCAAAAGCTGAGCTATTCGCACTTTTTGGCGTGTTGGGTGCTGCCGCGTTGGTTAGTCTGCTTCCTGCCTTAATGGCATACCGTCTTTCGCTTGCCGATGGCATGGTTGTAAAAACATAGATGCCAATATGAAAATCTATTTAGGGCATAACTTTCAAAATGTTGGAGATACCGTTACCTAATGCAATATCATAAAAGTATATCACCAATAATGTCCGGAGC